>JAEOTW010000106.1 GCA_016839655.1 Promethearchaeota archaeon
ATTCTTTTTATAATTTTGCTGAGTTTTTTTATTTATAATAGTGTGTGTTATGGATAATATAAAAAATTGATTATCTACATTATTCTAGAGTTAATCTTCTATTAATAAAATTATCCTTGATTGAAATTAAAAATAGACAGTAGAAAGATTTATTGAGATCTTTAATAAACACGGTTTATTTGTGTTTTTTCCAGAGAGTACGGAAATTTTATATACTTGAATTGACATTTATATCAAAGAAAATAAATTGGAATATTTTATTTGAAGGGTGTTATATTAGTGGTATATACAATGACTGAGGGAAAATTCCCCAAAAAGCCTGATTATGGCAACGTTATGGTTGCATGTAGAAAGGATTTTAGAAATTTTAAAAAAAATGATGGAAACAGATTAATTGAACATTTTAATTCAAGAATTAAAGTATCTGAACAATTAGGAGCGCCTAACACGGAAATTATAATCCAAAAAGAAGAATTAGAAAGTGTGAAAAAATTACTCCAAGAAGGCAAAGCAGATATAGCATTTTCTATATTCTTTAGGACTTTTCCAAGCTGTTTACCCCATAGATCACGTAATCTATAATTTCAAATATCTTAGATTACAGGCTTTCAATAGAATTAATTTTCCACAAGTATTTTTCAAGATCCACTTTAAATCCATCTAAAACCTTAATTCCTTCCTGTTCCAGCAAGTTTTTTTGATATTGCCGGTCTTCAATTGATTTTAGAGATATTTTTCCATTTGAGCTGATAACACGATGCCATGGTAAGTTATATTTCTTAGATGATGAATGTAGAATCCATGAAACTTGCCTCGCAGCTCTTGGATTTCCCGCGAGTTTAGCGATGAATCCATAAGTAAGAACTTTACCATTAGGTATAGATTTAATAATATGAATAATTTGCTCTGTAAAATCACTTGGAATTGAAACACACCATATAAAATAATTAATTATTATAATTTTCGCTTATATATTTTCTCTATATTTTTTGCAGAATTATAGAGTACTTCTAATTTTTCTTTCTTTAATTCTTTTGTCTCAAATATAATATGATTACAATCATATTTAGTAAAGTCATTTTCTAATATTTTTATTTTGAAATCTTCTTTATCCTCCCATAAGCGAGAGCCAGGATATGGAGTTGCTACAAAGTAATTTAATTCATCGTTCTCGTCTAGGGGTAGAGTTTTTATATATTCAACTGTCTCAGAAAAGCTTTCCTCAGTTTCCCCTGGTAAACCTAATACAAAATATGCTTGAATTGCGATATCATTATCTTTCAAATTTTTTATACCATTTCTAACACGTTCAGGATCTTGATATTTGAAATTTATTTTTAGGACAGTGTCATTCGCAGATTCTATTCCAGTTGCTACTAAATTACAACCTGCTTTTTTTAATAGACTAGCTTCTTCGGAAGTGATTGTATCTACTCGAATTTCACATCCCCACGGAATCTTAATATCATTTTCAATAAACATCTTACAGAAATTTTTGAAAAATTCTTTGTTGATATTCACATTGTCATAAAAATTAATGTGAGTATAAATCTGTAAGGATTGGATATCCCTAATCTCTTTTAAAATTGAATCAATGGTTTTAATTCTTGTAGTTTTAAAGAGATTTTGTCTTGAGCAAAATGAACATTGATTTGGACATCCTCTATTAACTATAACATTCGCTACAGTATAATAATAATATTCTTGAGGTAATTTATATCGAGCGGGTAATGGCAAATTCTCTAACTCAATACTTTGGACAGCAGGATTGGTAATAATTTTTCCTTTTGAATCGATATAGGTTAGACCATTTATAGTTTGTAATTGATGCTCATAATTCCTAAAATTTTCTTTAGTTAATGATTTGGTTACTAAGAATTTAGCCAACTGAAGGAAGCTATTCTCAGCTTCTCCTACGCATATAAAATCTATTAAATTTTCAGTTTTTTTATCATGCTCTAGGATTTCTTTATACATAAATGAGACATGAGGCCCACCTAAAACTATAATATTATCCTGATTTTGACTTTTTATGATTCTTGCGATATCTATAGCAATGTGAAAGGTATTTGTGAGTGAAGTAATCCCAAAGATCTTATAATTAGCTATTCTTTCATTGATTACCTCTGTCAACTCATTGTCGTCTAAATCTATAAATTGCTCAAGATCTAGTATATCTACTGGAATATCATTTAAATCTAAAATCGCAGCTAAGTAAAGTAGTCCTAAATTAGGCTCTCTAAAATATTGTGTTCGAACTTCTGAAGGTTTTGAAGTTCTAGGATTAATCAGTAGAATCATTTCAATTATTTTTGTCGTTTTCTTGGATGGGTTGTTCGTTCTCTTTGGAAATTTTAATTTGTTTTGGTATTTGAAACGCTTTCATTAATGATTTCATAGAGCCAGGTTTACTAAATTTATCCTCATAAATAACAGGAATATCTATTTTAAAAACAGGAGATTTATCATCTTTATGTATAAATAACTCAAGCCCTTGAATATTCCTCTCTTTTATGATTAATCGAGTAGAATAATTATGATCTTGAAAAAAAGTAAATCCATCATTCAATCTTCCTAACTTAATAATTTTAAAACTTGTTTTTTCTTCCTTTAAGAAGGATTCAGTTATTTCTTCATCAGTAAATATTGCTCCTCCTATTATCGCGAATCTCCTCATGAGATTATCGGGATTAGGTAATTCATTGATATATTCAATAGCTTTGTTGATTTTTGGATTCGAAATCGAAACATCTGCTACAATCTTATCGGGGCTAGGTTCTGGAAAGTCTTTTTTTACAATTGGATTAGCTCTTCCGCCACCAATTGGTTTGGCAAGTAGCTCTTGAAATTCCTTGTCGTCATGTGAATGTAAATTAAGTGGATACACTCTATAAAATAGTCTTAATTGTTTCCTTAACATTCCTGCCAAGATTCCACCATATATTTGAAGTTTAAATGAACTCTGATTTCCATTATAAATCCAAATTCTCTTTGTATCGTGATCTATCAACAAAAAGACTTTTTCATTGTTGTTTTCATTCAGAATATCACTTACATTCTGTCCCTCTCCCACTTCTTGAGTCTCCATGTAAGGAAATTCTGCTAATTCAACTACTTCAAATATTTGCATATATGAATATCCATTAATTTCTTCTATATTTTTTATAGGTAATTCGACAAAATAAATATCATTATCTATAATCAATCTGAAAAATAAATTAAAATTTTGAAAATATATTCTCTGAAGTTATTCTCGATAAGTTGGATACCAATACAAATATCTCATACAATTATATGGGAATCCTTTCAATGTTTTAATATGAATAAAGTATATTATGTCATGCTGTAAAGGCATATGATATGATTGTACATCAATAATATAACCTTGAAGTTTTTTGTATAATAGATACCTCGCAGTGGCGTTTGTTTCAGCAGCGGTTTGTGCTAAGAGACTCTGGAGATAAGGATCATTGATTTTAGCAAAGTTAGAATCGGAGGCGTTGTTGACAAGGGGATCAATCATATTGAAGGTTTCAAAATATTCAGGGCCCTGCCCAACATAATAGAGATGAAGTCTGATTGGTTGATGTTGCCACACATGGATAAATTGATCCCATGTTAAATCTTGGAGATGAATACCAATTCCGATGAGGTCCATGTCTTCTTCGAATCGTTGAGTAAGAAGTACCATGAAATGACTCGCTGATCTATGGAGGAAATTTAATCTACCAGCTGTAAAGTTTCCAACTGGTGGAGTAAATAGGGCATCTTTCCATTTTTGTTCATCTAATCCTGGGCTGAAATGATCGCCTACTTGAGTTCCTACGTCCCAAGGATTTGTCATACCAGGTCCATCATACCCAAAGCCCATAGATTGCATATATTGTCTGGCTAACGGGATATCATAATGAGCCCCTCTGGTTGATGAATTATGAGCAGGAAAGCCAGGTGGAACTAATGAATTAGCTCTGACTGTGGTATCCTCATCAATGTCGTGAATAAGATAAGTATAGTTGAAGGCATGAGCAATGGCTTTTCTCCAAGTTCTGTTTAACACTCTACTATTAAAAGCGATATACCAATAGGCTGATCTATTAATATAATCATGAACTCCATCTCCAGTTATCAGGGTATTTGGAATTGCTTCCCAATCAATTTTTAGTGATAATAATACATCACCTAACCAATCTACATTTCCATCACCTAAAGCATGAACTGCAGTAGGATAGTCAGAATAATACACATAAATAATCTGATCCCAATAAGCACCAGTTCTCCAGTATCGCTCCCAACGAGCAAATCGAATCTTAGAATTAGGAGCATACCTTACTAATTTAAATGGTCCTGTTCCAATAACTAGATCTTCACTAAGTTCTAACATTTGATCTGCAGGAGTAGAATCAGGATGGACAATTGAGCTGGCAGTATAAGCCAGTAACCCTTCAACGGGTGCAAAGGGGCGATTTAATATAAGAGTTACATTATAATCATCCGTGGCGAAGCTTAATGTATCATTAAAGATTGGAATCCCATTCCTAAATTTATAAAGGGAGTGAGGTGTTGCCATAGTAAATTCTTTAGGATCTAAGGTTCCTGTCCAGTTACCGAAAAAATTGATACGAGTTATTGTATGCAAAACACACTCTGCTGTAAAAAGTGAGCCATCATGAAAGAATACATTTTCTCGCAGTTTGAATTCAATAGTTGTATTATCAGGCCAATACCATGATTCCGCAAGGCGTCCTACAAGTGGCAAATTTGGATCATTTAAATCATAGGCAAATAAGGTCTCAACCACCTGATCAAGCATATCATTTGAATAACTATCCCAACTATCGCATGGGTCCATGGTAAGCGGATTAGATGTTCTTGCTACTCTGAGAATTTCTCCGGATTCAGAAGTATTACTCAAAACCAATATTGATAAAAGAATGTTACCAATACTACAGATTACTAGTAATCCTGATAAGATAATGATTATTAATCCTTTTTTCTCAACTTCCATGTTTGAAATACACTTCCTTTTTTAATATTTTAATTGTAAATTATTCTCGGTACGTAGGATACCAATATAAATACCTCATACAGTTATATGGGAAACCCTTCAAGGATTCAGCATGCACAAAATAGAGTTTATCATACTGTAAAGGCATATGGTATGATTGTACATCAATAATATACCCTTGAAGTCGTTTATATAAAAGGTGTCTAGCCGCTGTATTTGTTTCAGCAGCAGTTTGTTCTAAAAGGCTCTGTAAATAAGGATCATTGATTTGAGCAAAGTTAGAATCGGAGGCATTGTTGACAAGGGGATCAATCATATTGAAGGTCTCAAAATAATCAGGGCCCCATCCAACGTAATAGAGATGAAGTCTCTCTGGTTGATGTTGTCCAATATGGATAAATTGATCCCATGTTAAATCTTCGAGGTAAACACCAATTCCGATGAGGTCCATGTCTTCTGTGAACCGTTGGGTAAGAAGACCCATGAAATGACTTGCTGATCTATGGCGGAAATTTAATTGACCAGCTGTAAAGTTTCCAACCGGTGGAGTAAATAACGCACCTGTCCAATCAGATTCATCTAATCCTGGAGTGAAGTCATCTCCTACTTGAGTTCCTACGTCCCAAGGATTTGTCATACCAGGCCCATCATACCCAAGGCCCATAGATTGCATATATTCTCTAGCTCTTGGGATATCGTAACTGGCACCTGTGGTTGAGTAGTTATGTGCAGGAAAACCAGGTGGAACTAATGAATTCGCTTTCACGGTGGTACCCTCATCAATTTCTTCATTAAGATATGTATAGTTGAACGCATGAGCAATGGCTTTTCTCCAAGTTCTGTTTAACACTCTACTATTAAAGGCAATATACGAATAGGTCGATCCATTAAAATAATCACTCAGGCCATCTATATAATTTTGACATTTTCTTCTTGGCCCTCCTGCTCCACTTAACCAATGTATATTTCCATCACAAAAAGCATTATAAGCAGTAATAGCATCTGGAAAATAGACATAAATAATCTGATCCCAATAAGCACCAGTTCTCCAATATCTCTCCCAACGTGCAAATCTTATCTCAGAGTTAGGAATGTATCTTACTAATTTGAATGGGCCTGTTCCAATAACTAGATCTTCGGAAATATCTAACATTTCATCAGCGGGAGTAGAATCAGGATGGACAATTGAGCTGGCAGTATAAGCCAGTAACCCATCAACGGGTGCATATGGACGATTTAGTACAAGACTTACATTGTAATCATCTATAGCAAAACTTAAGGTATCATTAATAATCGGAATTCCATCTTCAAATTTATAAAGAGAGTGAGGAGCAGCCATAGTATAAACAGCAGGATCTAAGGTCCCTGTCCAATTTCCAAAATAGTTAATTCTCGTAATTGTATGCAAAACACAATCTGCTGTAAACCGTGAACCATCATGAAAAAATACGTTTTCTCGCAGTTTGAATTCAATAGTTGTGTTATCTGGCCAATACCATGATTCCGCAAGCCTTCCTACAAGTGGAAGATTCGGATGACTTAAATCATAGGAAAGTAGGGTCTCAACCACTTGATCAAGCATATCATTTGATGTACTATCCCACGCATCCACAGGGTCCATAGTAACTGGATTAGAAGTTCTTGCTATTCTAAGAATTTCTCCAGATTCAGAAGTATTACTCAAAATTGAAGAGAGAAACACCGTGCTAAAACTACTAAAAACGACGACGTTAGCAATCAGAGCAAATAAAATTGCCCAATTTAAAATTCTATTATTACCAGTACTATCTCTCATAAATATGTCTCAATATTATTAAATTCAATTTTACCGAATTGATTTTTATTTGGTTTTCTTGGTAGTTGTTAATTATTCTCTTCTTTGAGCTATTTAAATATTTGTTCTCAATTTTTAAAATTTCAGAATATTTTAATTTTCATACATTCCATTTTTATTCCCGATAAGTTGGATACCAATACAACTTTCTCATGCAGTTATATGGGAATCCTTGTAAACTGGAAGCATGAACATGGTATAATTTATCATACATTAAGGGCATGTGATAGGCATATTTATCTATAATTAAATATTGAAGCTTCTTGTAGTATTCATATCTTTGAACAGTGTCAGTTTCAGCCATAGTAAGGTCTAAGAGAGCATTAATTTCTGGATTATCTATATTTGCAAAATTACTATCGGATTCTGGATTGACTAATGGATCAATCATGTTAAAGGTTTCAAAATAATCGGGACCCCATCCAACATAAAAAATTTCATAATCATAGGTGGGTGGAGGCCAATAAGGCCATGGATCCCATGGATCATAACAATCTATATATATTCCTATTAAGTCCATATCTTCCGTGAAGCGTTGGATAAGAAGTGTTATGAAGTGACTAGCTGATCTATGGTGAAAAGTAAGTGCATTATTTGAGAAGTTTCCTACAGCAGGAACAAATGATGAAGCTTGCCAATCTGCTTCGTTTCCTCCAGGAATGAATTTATCTCCATCCATAGTCCCAATATCCCATCCTACGCCATAACCCATACTTTGCATATATTGCCTAGCTAGTGAAATGTTATAATGAGCTCCTGTGACAGAAGAGTTGTGCGCTGGAAATCCCGGAGGAACCAAAGAATTAGCTCTGACTGTGGTATCCTCAGCAATATCGTGATTAAGATAAGTATAGTTAAAAGCGTGTGAAATGGCTTTTCTCCAAGTCAGATCTAATTTTTCAGAATCAAATGCAATATACCAATAGATTGACCCATTTATATAAGGATTAGTTCCATCTCCAGTTACGGTAATATCAGGATCTACTTCAAAATCAGGCTTGAGGGAAGATAAACCTTGCCCCAAAAAATCAATTTTTCCTGCTAACATTGCATTGTTAGCGCTCACCGCGTCTCTATAATACACATAAATAATTTCATCCCAGTAAGCACCAGTTCTCCAGTATCGCTCCCATCTAACGAATCTTGTTTCTGAATTAGGAATATATCTCAATAATCTGAAAGGACCAGTTCCAATTACAAGATCTTCACCAAGAACTAACATTTCTTGGGCAGGGGTAGATTCGTGACCAACAATAGAACTCCCTGCATAAGCTATTAAACCTTCAGCAGGTGCAAATGGTCTGTTTAGAAAGAGCATAACTGTGTATGGATCTGTTGCCTTATGGACATCCCACCAAGCACTACTTAAAGTATCATTGAAGATTGGAATTCCATCACTAAATTTATAAATAGAGTGTGGAAAGGACATAACATGAGTGGCTGGATCTAACGTACCAGACCAGTTACCAAAGAAGTTGATTCTTTCAAAGGTATGAATAACATCTTCTCCGGTAAAGAGTTGACCATCATGGAAATATACATTTTGACGCAGTGTAAATGTTATATTGGTGCCATGGTGTGTGGAGAGAAATACCCATGATTCTGCAAGTCGTCCAATCAGTGGAAAGTTAGGATCAGATAAATCAGTAGCAATTAAAGGCTCACATATTTGATCAAACATATTGTTTGAAACACTATCCCAACTATCGCATGGATCCATGGTAACTGGATTAGAAGTTCTTGGTACTCTGAGAATTTCTCCTGATTCAGAAGTATTATTCAAAACTGAAGAGAGAAATATGGCACTAAAACTGCTAAAAACCACGATATTAGCAATAACCGCAATAAATATTGCCCAATTCAGAATTTTATTACCAGTACTATCTCTCATAAATATGTCTTAATATTATTAAATTCAATTTTACCGAATTGATTTTAATTTGGTTTTCTTGGTAGTTGTTAATTATTCTCTTCTTTGAGCTATTTAAATATTTGTTCTCGATTTTTCACATTTCAGAATATTTCAATTTTTGCACATTCCATATTTATTCCCGATAAGTGGGATACCAGTACTGAGATCTCATGCAGTTATAATGGATACCTTTTAAGTTAGAAGCATGAACATAGTACAATTTATCATACATTAAGGGCAAATGATATGCATATTTATCAATAACTAGATACTGAAGTTTTTTGTAGTACTTATATCTTTGAGCAGTGTCAGTTTCCGTAGTAGCTAGAGCAAGAAGAGTATTGATTTCAGTATTATTTATTTTGCCGAAATTGGAAGTGGATTCTGGATTAACTAATGGATTAATCATATTGAAGGTTTCAAAGTAATCAGGACCATTCCCGCAATAAAAGATATGTATCCTATCTGGATTAAGTTCTAGTATTCTTATAAACCTATCATAGTCCAAATTTGGTGGAGGGGCAATCTCAATACCTATTAAATCCATATCACCAGTAAATCGTTGAATAAGGAGACTTTTAAAATAACTATCATAAATATTAGGAAAAATCCAACCCCCAGTAAAGTTTCCTACGGCTGGAGTCCATGCCGCTGCTTGCCATAATGCTTCATCATCTCCAGGAATGAATTGCTCTCCGTCCATAGTCCCAATATCCCATCCTACGCCATAACCCATACTTTGCATATATTGTCTAGCTAGTGAAATGTTATAATGAGCTCCTATAACAGAAGAGTTATGAGCTGGGAAACCCGGTGGAACTAATGAATTAGCTCTCAAAACAGTATTCTCTTTAATGTCATGTATAAGATATGAATAATTAAAGGCGTATGATATGGCTTTTCTCCAAGTTTGATTTACATAGAGGGCGTTAAATGTGATATACCAATAGTGTGGACCGTTAATATATTCAGAGGTACCATCTCCAGTTACGGTAATATCTGGATCTGCCTCAAAATCAGGCTTGTAAGAAGCAATACCTTGACCTAAATAGTCAATATCTCCCGCTAACATAGCTTTATTTGCTGAAATTGCATCTTCATAATATACATAGACCATATCTTCCCAATAAGGTCCAGTCCTCCAGTATCTTTCCCATCTCCTGAATCTAATTTCTGAATTTCTAATAAAGCTTACCAATTTAAATGGTCCAGTTCCAATGACTAAATCTTTGCCAAGATTTAAGATTTCGTAGAGAGGGGTAGAATCGGGGTGTAAAATAGAACTTGCTGTATAGCCTAAGAGTCCCTCAGCGGGAGCATACGGACGATTTAAAACAAGAGTCACTGTGTAATCGTCAGTAGCGAAACTTAAAGTATCATTAAAAATTGGGATTCCGTCTCTAAACTTGTAAAGTGAGTGGGGAAAAGCCATAGTATAAGTCTCAGGATCCAACGTTCCAGACCAATTACCGAAAAAATTTATTCTTTGAATAGTATGCAAAACACAATCTGCAGTAAATCTTGTACCATCATGGAAAAATACATTCTCTCGTAGTTTGAATTCAATTGTCGTATTATCAGGCCAATACCATGATTCTGCTAACCTTCCTACAAGTGGGAGGTCAGGATCAGTTATATCATATGCTGTCAGGGTTTCAACTACTTGATCAAGCATATCATTTGATGTACTATCCCATGAATCTACTGGATCCATAGTAACAGGATTATTTGTTTTAGCTACTTTAAAAACTTCACAACAACTAACAGGCTCTACAATTGTTATCATAGACATAATAAGGTTTCCAATACCAGAGAAACCAATCGCTACTATTAACACTACTATAACTGCATTTTTACTTTCTGTTCTCATAATAGATACCAAGTATTTTTGCTTTTATTGGCTTTCTCGTTAATTATGAAATACATTCTTCAAAGAACTTTTTAAATTTTTTCTCATCAATTTTTTTATTTTGAAATATCTTTACTATCAACAGTAAAACTTTAATTCCCTATTCTCGATAAGTTGGATACCAATATTGACTTCTCATACAGTTATAGGGGATTCCTTTAAGGGTAGTAGCATGAACATAGTACAATTTATCATACATTAAGGGCAAATGATATGCATATTTATCAATAACTAGATACTGAAGTTTTTTGTAATACTTATTTCTTTGAGCAGTGTCAGTTTCCGCAGCAGTTAGAGCAAGAAGGGCATTGATTTCAGTATTATTTATTTGACCGAAATTGGAAGCAGATTCTGGATTGACAAATGGATCAATCATATTAAACGGTTCAAAGTAATCAGGCCCCCAACCCGCGTAATATATATCATATGGAGCTTCCCACCAAGGATCTAACCAATCCCAGCTACTTCCATATCTAATTTTAATTCCAATTAAATCCAAATCTTCTGTAAATCTTTCATTAAGAAGGAAATTAAAGTAACTTCCATATCTATAGCGCATCCATAGAGCGTTATCTGTAAAATTCCCATTTGCAGGTACAAATTCTGCTGTCTTCCACAGAGTTTCATCAATTCCAGGGATGAATTCATCTCCATTCATACTACCTACATCCCATCCTACACCGTATCCCATCTTCTGCATATAAAGTCGAGCTAATGTGATGTTATAATGAGCACCTGTTGTAGAAACGTTATGAGCTGGGAATCCTGGTGGAACTGGTGAGTTAGCCCTAACAACAGTATCATCTTTAATTTCATGGATTAAATATGAATAGTTGAATGCAGATGATATCGCTTTTCTCCAAGTCTGATTTATATATGGGGACATAAATCCAATATACCAATAGATTGGACCATTGATATAATCATTCACTCCATCTCCAGTTACCGTAATATCTGGACCTGCTTCAAAATCAGGCTTAAGAGAAGCAATACCTTGACCTAAGTAGTCAATATCCAAAGCTAACATAGCATTATTAGAAGAAATTCCATCCTCATAATAAACATAGATAAAACCATCAAAATAAGATCCAGTTCTCCAATATCGCTCCCACCGTTCAAATCTAATCTCAGAATTAGGAATGTATTTTACTAATTTGAATGGTCCTGTTCCAATGACTAGGTCCTCACCAAGATTTAACATTTCGTAGAGAGGAGTTGAATCAGGGTGTAAAATAGCACTTGCTGTATAACCTAAGAGTCCTTCAGCAGGACCATAAGGTCGATTTAAAATAAGAGTTACACTGTGATCATCAGTGGCAAAGCTTAAACTATCATTAAAAATAGGGATTCCATCTCTAAACTTATAGAGTACATGAGGGAAAGCCATTCTCTTAGTCACGGGTAAGTTGCCCGTCCAGTTCCCAAAATAATTTATTCTTTTTATGGTGTGTAATACACAATCAGAAGTAAATCTCGTACCATCATGGTAAAACACATCATCCCTTAGTTGGAATACTAATGTTGTATTATCAGCCCAATACCATGATTCTGCTAATCTCCCTACAAGAGGGAGGTTAGGATCAGTTATATCATATGCAATAAGGGTTTCAACTACTTGATCAAGCATGTCATTAGACATACTATCCCATGCTTCTACTGGATCCATAGTATAAGGATTAGATCCCTTAGCTACTTTAAAAACTTCACCAGAGGTAGTACTCACAACTGTTAACATAGATATAATAAGGTTTCCAATACCAGAGATAATAATTGCTACTATTAAAACAACTATGACTGCATTTTTACTTTCAGTTCTCATAAAAAATACCATGAATTTTTTTTTTACAATTGAATTTTTTGAATTCTTTTTTGGCTTTCTTGTTAACTAATAGATATTTGCTCCAAAGAACTTTTTAAATTTTTGCTCATCAAATTTTAGATTTTACAATATCTATATTTTCAATCCAGAGATGTTAACTACTTTTGATTTTTTCTTTTTGTAGACCTATCCATAAAATTTTTATGAAAATAAACATTTTAGATGTTAATCTTGCTTTTTTAAGTTTGATATTGATGCATCGTGAGTTCTGAAAAAATAGTCTATAAATTGAACATTAGTGGTGGAAGCGAAGGTCCCGGAAAAGGCTTGTCTAAAGTAATTGAGATTGATGAGAAGAAATTTCGATTTGAAGGGATGAAAATCGGAGAGACCATCAAGGGGGGAGTTATAGGTTTTCCTAATTATGAATTTGAAATTATGGGGGGTAGCGATTCAAGTGGATTTCCCATGAGGAAAAGCGTTCATGGTCCAGTTAAAAAGAAGATACTGGTTTCAAAAAGGGGCATTGGTTATAAACCCCGAAGAAAGGGTGAAAAAAGAAGGAAAACAGTTCGCGGCAATGAAGTAACCTATGATATGACATTGATTAATTTAAAAGTTCTAAAATACGGCGAAGCTGAACTCTTTAAGAAAGAATGAAATTAAATATTTACTGATATGATGGTTTATGGTAAAGGTAAAAAAGTGTAGTTTTTGCGGGTATGATATCCCTATTGGAAGGGGATTAATGTTCGTGCGTCGGGATGGGACAGTTTTGAATTTTTGTGCCAATAAGTGCCGTAAAGCAATGTTGGATCAAAAGAAAAAAGCAAGAAGAACAAGATGGACGGCACATTACGGAAAACAATAAGTGAATTCCAACTTTTTTTATCAAAAAATTATCTTGATATTATTGAAGTCGAGGGAACTTCAGTAACTCATCTATCAAATCTACATGGCCGACCACCATTCTTTTGCAGCAGAAGCGTTCAATACCGAGATCCTTGAAAGCTTTTTCTGAAGATTCACCTTTTTCTAACATTTCGAGGTATGGTTTGTATACATGGGCGATGAGTTTACCACAAGAAAAACAACGAATAGGTATAATCATAACCTAGAAAAAGAAGCATTGTAAAAAAATTTTTAGATTTTTTGATATAACTCTAAATATCCATTAACGAGCATCTAAATTTATGTTCGCAAGGCAATTTTTACATTGAATAGATTCGCCACCCAAGAATTTCTGAACCAGATCACTTGAAATTAAAGTATAACAATATGGACAAAACTTCGACATTACAGTTATTCTCATATCATAAAACTTTTCATCAGGTTTTATTACTTTTTCAAGGATTAATCTTTTTCTTACACGATCGCCTACTTCAGCGAGAAAGGCAGTGATTTGTTCGGCCTCATCACCAGAGACTTCCAATTCTAATACTTTATTTTCACCATCTAACATTACATAGGGGATGATTCTTTGCTTTTTCACTTTAGTTATTCCGTAAAACCAGGCTTCACCAAAGTTATTTTCATCATCAAATTCTTTATATACTAGTTTTATGTCAAATTTACCTAGAACTGATACAATGGATGAAAAAATTGTATTTCCTTTTTTTGGATTAGCAATAGGAAAAACTTTTTTATCACGATTAGCAAGAGAGCGAACAAGACTCCTAACTCTTGCTAAATTTGCCTCATCCTCAGTAAAAAAAATTGGGCATGATATTCCAATCATCTTAGGTCTCATTGGTATTGCATGTGGTTTTTCTTTTGCATCAAAGAAACTTACCGTAACATTTACAGAACTCTCCATGCAATTTACAGGTTCAAGATAGAGGGATACTGCTTGTTTTTCATGAGGTCCTAATTTATCAAAAAGAAGACTATCTCCCTTTCTTTCGTAATTAGGTTCATGCATTATCCATTTTAAAGCAATAGGGAGATCAAAAGCAAGTCTTAAATTCGTAAATGTAAAACTAGTATTATTTATTACTCCTACTTTGAATCTTATTTGACCACCCATAAAATCATATTCTCGAATAATAGATAAGATACTATTTTGATCTCCATCTTTGAGAATAGCAGGTATTTTTTTTAATCCAATGTCGTCATCTCTTTTCTCTTGAATAGTAGATCGTAGAAATTGAGCACTTTTAATTTTTGATTCTAATTTCTTAGTAATTTTTTTAAATTGATCAGATTCTTTACTTTTTTCCTTAATTTCTGAATAGGATGCTATTATATTATTTACTAACTCAATTGCTTTAGTTACATCTTGTCTTTGTAACCTTTTGACTTGTTTTAATTTATAATCAATTTCTATAATTTTGACTTCGGTTTCATGTAATTTCAAATAATGTTTTATTTCTGAAATTCTCTGTTCCAAATCTCCTACAGAATTATTAAAATTTTCTGATCTAATTAAGACTAAGCATGCTTCATAATCATTTACAGCCAAAATCCAGACTTTTTGAGCTTGGAATAGTTTCTCTTTATTATAAAACCTTAATGCCTTAGAGTCAAGCATTTTTCCCCTCTTTTCATAAGCTCCCATCAATGATACATTAAGTTTTTTCAATAAACCATTATTTTGCTTATTTTCAGAATTTTGGAAATAATCAACACCTTCAACCAAAAATTTTATGATTCTGTCAAGTGGTTGTTTAGAAAATTGCAGATTTTTTTTAGAAATTACTCTATTTGCATGATCTAACACGTAATTCAATCGATTTTGATAAAACAATTCTTTCTCTCTTTTAGTAAGAACGTATTTCTCTTTTTTTGTTGATAAGATGAAATTAAACAAGAAGAGTAAATCAGCAGCAATTATTGTGAATATGATAATGATTAAAGGTGTTAATATGAAATAATACTGATGGATTCTTGTTGTAAAAGTACTATCAGCTATACTAAGGTAAAATCCTAATATGATATGTATAAATATCAAAAAGCTTGATTCATACTTATCCATTAAGTATACAAATCTAACATTGGGTAATCTATGAAATCGAGTATAAAATTTGGATTTTAATTTTTCTGAAAATGTAAAAATAATAACTAAAATAGAAAAGACTATAGCTAAACTAATCCAGATTAGAATAAAAATATGAAGTATGAACCATATATTTCTGTAATAGGAAAATCCGGCAATCCACGCAAAAAAGATTAAAGTAAACCAAAATAAAGAGAATAAGCTTATAGACTTAACAATACCTCTATATTGGGTAGTTTTATTGTTTAGAATATAAAAAATAATAATTGTCCAGAAAAAACATCCGAGAGATAAGAGAAAGATGCTATTAATATTTAAAAGATATTCATCAGATAAATAAAACCAATTAATAGCAAAATAGAGAAAATTAACATTCACTTCATCCAGATAAATTAAAATTTGAATACCCCAGTAAAGGGTACCAACTAAAAGTAATAAAAAAAATATTAGGAATAAAAAATATCGTACTTTTTTTCGCATTAAATCCCTCAATTATGATTTTGAATTAAACGTATTTTATTCTAATCAATTTTAATATTTACACAGCAATTCTCGCAAACTATAGTTTCACCATTGTTAAATTTCTCAACTGACTCGGATGACATTAGAGTATAACAATATGGACACAAACATGATAAGATAGCAATTCTCATATCATAGAATCCCTCTTCAGAAGTGATTATATTATTTTCAATTAATTTTTGTCTTACCCGATCCCCTATCTCTGCTAGGAATGCTGTTATTTGTTCTTCATTATTACCTGATACTTCAAATTCTAAGGTTTTCCTATCTCCGTCTAATAGAACATTCATTACAAGTCTTTCCTTTTTGACTTTTGTAATCCCAAAGAACCATGCTTCTCCGAAATTATTATCATCAAAAAACTCATTAGAGATTAATTTTATGTCAAATTGTTCTAAAACTGAGAGAATTGAAGAAAAAATTGAGTTTGCTTTATCAGAATCAATAATCGGAAAAACTTTTTTATCTCGGTGTGTTAGATTACGTCTTAAGCTTTTTACTCTGGCTAAATTTGCATCTTCTTCAGTGAAAAATATTGGACAAGAAATTCCAATCATTTTAGGTTTCATGGGTATCGCATGTGGTTTATCTTTTACATCAAAAAAGCTTACAGTGGCATTAATATGGCTTTCCATACAATTAAGGGGTTCAAAATAAAGAGATACTGCTCGTTTTTCTTTCGCTCCCAGTTTTGAAATGAGGATACTATCTCCCTTTCGATTGTAATTTGGTTCATGCATTATCCATTTTAAAGATTTAGGTAAATCAAAAGTTATCCGTAAATTAGTTAGCGGATAATTTGTATTATTTACCAAACCCACTTTAAATCTTACTTGACCTCCAATAAATTCAAATTCTCTAACAATCGAAAGTATCTGTTTTACAATCTCATCCTTTATTACAGAAGCAATTTCAAACTCACTAAGCTCATCCACATCAAATTTTACTCGTTTTTCCAATGGTTTTATCCCCATTGATTTATCTAATCCCTCCTGAAGTTTTTCTTGAAAAAGTCTGACGTTCAGTAAACGATTTTGTATTTTTTCGGCATATTCTTTGTATATTCTAGACTGTTGAGCTTTCTTTTTTGCATCCGAATAAGTTAAAATAATATTTTCTGTTAATTTAATTGCTTTAACTAATTCTTGATCTTGTTTTTCATGAGCAATTTTTAAGGCGTCATCGGCCTTTTTGATCATTATTTCAATTTGTAACCGTCTAAGATTTCTGGTTATATCTTCTATTTTTAATATAATTTCTGTACGAGAGGCTTTAGATTTTCCATACGTTCTCAATCGAAGTATTGAATTAAGATCATCAATAGCCGCTCTCCACTCCTGTCTAGCAGTATTTAAATCTAATTCACTATAAGCTTTCTGAGCATTTTGAAGATGTACTATAACAGCACCATTATAGGCATCATTTAAATTTTCTTTTAAGGTTCTGAGATTTACCTTTATTATTTTCTTTTGGATAACCATCTTAGAAAAATGTGAATAAATTTGAATTGCTTCTTTCCAGCTTTCTATTGCTAGTTCATATGACTCTTCTTCATAATAGATATTTCCCACGTCTATTAGTTTCTTAAAATTTTGTAGGTGTTTATCAAAATTGCTTTTATAAGGTAGATTTTTCTTAATTTTGATATGGGTAGGATAACCCTCCTTTTTCGAATACAGATAATTGATATCATAAAGGAAATTGATGACAATGAGGGTTAAAAATAAATAAATAGATGTAAGGTAGTTAATTCCTGATGTACTTAATGCTGAGGATACTATAAAAAATATACCTAAAACTAAAATAGTAAGTACTAAAACTTTGAGTTGTATTTTTTCTAAGAAATCAGCAAATTTTATTAAAAATGATTTTGGTTCTGAGGGTAATTTATCTCCCTCCATTGGTATTCTAAATAAACTATTCTTAATAATAGGTTTATAGATACGATCTGCTGTAAAATTTAATATCATTATTCCCGCTAAAAAAATTCCTATACCTACCCAAAACCGTAATAGAATTTGTAGTAAAAGCCATGAATTTGTATAGGAAATATAATCAATACTGCTCAAAAATGAACAAACACCAAACCAGAAAGGATAAAACATGATAATTGATTTAATTGCCTTTCTAAACCTTTCTTTATTAATAGTTCCAAAATAATAAACTACAATCGACCATGAAAAACAACCTACAACATATGAATGAAAAGTAATAGTATATACATCAATTGGAGGAAATAAAGGCCCCCATCCAAAGATCCATTCAAAATAATATTCAAATTGATAAATATTGAGTAGTGAAAACCCCCAAAAAATCAAAATTGGCAAAAAATATTTAGCTTTTCTATTCATTTAACATCCCTCTTAGAAATATTTTTTAATTTGTTAAAATTTATTGGAAGATTGAATTTCGGATCTTTAATTTATTGGTAAATTTGGAAAATAGTAATATAAACTTTTTCTTATACTTTCAATCTTTTTGGAATTTCTATACACTTCTAATGTTGCATTAAAATTTAGATTAAAGAAAGAACTAAGAAAAACCAGTTTATGTTTAAAATCCTAAGCAAAAATTTTATTTAATATCCTTTACTACTTTTTTCATACTATATCGATGAATTATGAAAATATATCTAAAATTAAATATATTTGAAGGAGATGATGAAAAATTTCTTATGTTAAATATAAGATTCCTGATAAATTAAAAACCCAACTTAAGAATGCCGTAGGTAAAATAGCAGAAACAAGAGATTCAAAGATTCGTAAAGGAATGAATGAAGTTACAAAATCGATCGAACGTGTACAAGCCAAACTGGTAGTTATGGCTGAAGATGTAAGTCCCCCAGAAATACTTTTTCATATTCCACTACTTTGTGAAGAAAAAGGAATTCCTTATGGATACCTCTCTACTAAAAAAGAGCTTGGTAACACTGTTAGAATTAATGTTCCATCAAGCGCCATAGCCATTGAAAACGGAGGAACTGGAAACGACGGTGTTTTAAACGACGTTATTAAGAAACTAGAGGAAATAAAAAAATAAAAAATTTGGTGATTAAATGTGGTTAAGTTAGACAAATCAAAAGGAGCCTCAGTCCAAGATTTATCCATACCCGCACAAGTTATTCAAATTATAGGACGAACAGGGCTCAC
>JAEOTW010000015.1 GCA_016839655.1 Promethearchaeota archaeon
ATCTTTCCCAACGTACTAGTCTTCTTTCTGAATTTGGAATATATCTCAATAATCTGAAAGGACCAGTTCCAATTACAAGATCTTCACCAAGAACTAACATTTCTTGGGCAGGGGTAGATTCATGACCAACAATAGAACTTCCTGTATAAGCTATTAAACCTTCAGCAGGTGCAAATGGTCTGTTTAGAAAGAGCATAACTGTGTATGGATCGCTTGCTTTATGTGCATCCCACCAAGTTCTACTTAAAGTATCATTGAAGATTGGAGTTCCATCACCAAATTTATAAATAGAGTGAGGAAAGGACATAACATGAGTGGCAGGATCTAAAGTTCCCGTCCAGTTGCCAAAAAAGTTGATTCTTTCATAGGTGTGAATCACATCTTCTCCAGTAAGGAGCTGGCCATCATGGAAATATACATTTTCACGGAGAGTGAATGTTATATTTGTTCCATGAGGAGTACTTTGGAAATCCCAGCTTGTAGCTAAACTCCCTACAAGTGGAAACGCAGGATCAGCTAGATCAGTAGCAATGAGAGGTTCAACTACATGACGAAGCATATCATTTGAAACACCATCCCATGTATCTACTGGATCCATTGTAACAGGATTGGTGGTACTAGCTATTTTAAGGACCTGTCCAGATTCAGGAGCTTCAATAACAGTTAGCATAGCTAAAATGACGTTACCAACTCCAGAAGCTGCCAATACAACTGCTAAGATAATTATCGCTAAATTTTTTTTCTCCATTTCCATAGTTAAAACACATATTTTTCTTTAGTTTTTTTCAAAATTTTTAATTTTTTATAAATAATCTTTTTCAAGATTTTCTAAATTTTTCTTGTTAAATTATAGATTAATTAAAACACGCAAATTTTTTATTTAAATATTATTCCTAATATTTCTGGGTGAATATTCTTTCCCACATATCAAGATATTCTGAAATGATTGATTTTTCCGAATGTTCAAAATATTAATGTATGATTAGAATTATTTGATATATGTTATTTTATAATTCCCAAGATCCCAAACAGATTTTAAAATTGATGAGATTGAGAGAAATCTCCTAGAAGATATCCTTCTAGGAGAGGATCTTATATCTCTCAATACGAAATGGAAAAGAAAAAAGAGAGAGAATAAATATAAAGATATAAATAATTATTTATCAGATTTCTAATGCCATTATTCATATTTTTAGCGATTTGTGTTATTTTAATTATTTAATAACATAAGTAAAATGGAAGACACCATAAACATGTAAGATCTCTTTTAAATTCTAAAAATTTAATTTATTTATATCAATAATTTAAAGCTCTTTCTTTTTAATGTGTTTGATAATATTCTTAAATCTTTTTTCTGTGAATTAATTTAATTTTAATAGGTATTTCCTTTAGAATTAAAACATGAAGATTTTTTATTTAAAGCTTACATCAAATGTTTTCTTAAAATTCATTTTTCTAAAATTTCAAAATATTTGAAAAGAATTAATTTTTCTAAATCTTCAAGATATCAGAGAAATATAGTTTCATTTTGAATTATCCTTTTTTATCAAAATATATTGACATAATATAGTATAAAAAAAATTATAATTTCCTGCTAGGTTCTCTACAAATCGTTTAAAATTGAATTTGTCAAAAAATTAAACTGATAACCTTAATAAAGTTGATATTAAGTATTTATTTAAACAGAATTATTAATAAGAAAAAGATTTAGTATGAGTCATTACATTTTTCTTGTAACAGTACCCAATGTAGAGGAGGGTAAGAAAATAGCAAAACTTTTAGTTGAAAGCAAACTCGCTGCGTGTGTGAATATTATTCATAATATATTATCAATCTATAAATGGAAAGGAGAAATTAAGGAAAGTAAGGAGTGTTTATTAGTTATTAAAACAATTGAGGAAAATAATGAACGTTTAATACAGAGGATTAATAAAATTCATAGTTATGAAACACCAGAATGTATTGGATTTAAAATTAATATTGGTTCGGAAAAATATTTAAATTGGATTACTGAAGTTGTAGAATAATTCTAAATATTATTTTTTATTATCATGAAAAGTATTTTTCGAATAGATTGGATTTCTGTTGATATTATTATAATTATTCTATTAGTTCTTCTACTAATAAGTGTAAAAATTTTTAAAATTACCCATCGATGGCGTTATCCTTTTTCAAATCAAGCTTTAGAAAATTTATCATATTCAACGTCACACAGGAAAGGAAAAGATCAAATGATTATAGCAAAAAAATGGTGTTTGACTAAAAATTTATCCATTAAAGACAATTCGAGTAATCTTCCTTTAATTCTGATATTTAGAACGAAAAAAGCAAAAAAACTCTTTAGAATTTTGACAGAGGGCTTAAGTAGTTATGGATTTAATGTTATTAACATAAAAGCTAAAATTAAACTTAAAATATATAATAATGAGTTGGAAAAAACTTTAATTGACGAATGGAAATCTCTAATTTCAGATATATTTGATATTTTCAAAAAAAGAGAAGTTATGGTAAAATCGAATTATGTGTTAATAGACTATTCTAAAAACCTTTTTCAATATAACCACATTTTATCAAATTCCTTTAATAAGGGAGTTATTATGATTAATCCTAAGATTAACAATCGAAACTCTTCAAAATATTCTGAACTCTATAAAATTGATTCTCTTACTTCTAATATATATACATTATTCAGTCGAAAATCACTATTTTTCTTAAATAATAAAAATTTAAAGAAGTTTTTAAAAGATATTCTCCCTCAAAAGAATTTTAATTTAAAACATTTAACTATAGAAAAAGCCAAAAATTCTTTTAAGTATTATGAAACAATCTTATTAGGCATGATCATTGATATTATAGAGAATAAATTACTAAAATCAGAATTCTAAATTTGGATTATGAAAAACGAAAGAATTTTGAGAGATCATTACGAAAAAATAAGATATTCTAAAGACGATTGGACTCTTTTAAAAAAAAAAAGGAATCATGCTATTAATCTATTAGAACTATTTATTAAAGAAGGCCTCAATCCATATATCCATGGAAGCGTTGCCCGTGGTGATATCCATGAAGATAGTGACATTGATCTTGTATTTTTTCATCAAATTCCTCCTTTTCAAATAGAACTTATATTAGATAAGAATGAGTATAACAATTATTTTCGAGAAATTATTATGGCCACTCCCTCGGATTCAATTAAATTATATATCCATTTAAGCGAAATTGAGTGTATTACACTACCTTTATCTAAATTTGAGAAAAGATCTATGGAATTTTATGATTTTGGGGGAAAATTAGATATACATCAATTGAAAACGGATGCAAGAGTCCCAGGTATCGATAAAAGATTAGTATTAATCAAACCAAATTCTAAAGGACATGAAGAAATCTCTATAATTGGTAATGAAGCTAATACTGCGAAAGATCTAGGAATAAGCATTGATACTATAAATGAAAGAGAAAAAGTACTTCTGAGAAGAGAAAGATATGGAAGAACTGGAGTATTTCTAAAAAGACCAATTCAGATGAATGAAACTACAGAAGAAGTTTTAAAAAAAATAGCAAAAAGGAAATCTATCATAAGAAAAAAATTATTCAAAAAATGAAAGTAGTCAAATTGTTAAAAACAAGGGGAGAATCTTACTATATTAAAGGAAGGAGTATTCCTAAAGGATGTAAGTATTGTTTAAAAGGATCTAAAGTAGTTTTATTTTTAAATGGTATATGCCAAAAACCAGAACATTGTTTCTGGTATTGTCCAATATCAGAAGAGAGGAGAGGTAAAGAAATAACATTTGCTGATGAAATAGAGATCAAGAATAAAGAGGACTTACTCCAAGAAATTGAAAAAATAAGTGCTCAAGGAATGAGCATCACTGGGGGAGAACCCCTTTCACTTTTAAATCTTGAAAAGACTATAGATTTTATTAATTATGCTAAAACCACAAAAGGAAAAAAGTTTCATATCCATCTATATACAAATGGTGTTGATTTTAATGAAAATGTTGCTAAGAGACTTTCTATTACAGGATTGGATGAAATAAGATTCCATCCTGCAAGAGAACATTGGAATAATATTAAAAAGGCTTTAAACAAAAATATGAGTGTAGGAGCAGAAGTTCCAGTAATCCCAGAAAAAACATATATGGAATCCCTTGAGGAATTTGTGTACTTTTTGGATAATATTGGTGGGGATTTTATTAATTTAAATGAATTTGAATGTTGTTTTCCTAATAGTCAATATCTTAAAGAAAGGGGTTTCAAATTGAAAGAAAATACAATTGCAACTGTTGTCAATAGTCAAGAATCAGCTTTTAATTTAATTCGCAAAATTGGATTGGAAGTTGATATAAAAATGCATTTCTGTTCAATAAGAGCTAAGGATTACCATCAACTAAAGAATAGATATATTCGCAGGGCTAAAAATATTAAATTACCTTATGAAGTAATCACTGAAGAAGGACTCTTAATATATGCTCAAATTGAAGGAGAAAAAAAAGATCTGGATAAGTTTTATGAAAGTTTAGTACATGACCTAAAAATTCGTAAATATCAACTCAACTATGATAAAGATTACATTAAAATGCCTTTCTATATATCAATTGAAGATCGAATAGTAGGGTTAATAAAACAGTATGAATTAAAAGGTTTTATTATAGAATCTACCCCTTTTAGACATTTAAAATACCAGCAAATAACAGAAAAAACTCCAATAGAAGTATTTAAGAATGAACATGGACTTAATAGAAATTAAAGAAGTAACCACAAAAGATTTAAGGCAAATCGTAAATCTAGAGAAAAAAGCTTTTAAAGAGAATGCATTTTCAAAAGAATTATTGAAAAACTTGATAAAAAATAATGCAATCTTTTTAAAATTGGAACTAGGGAAAGGTAAAAAAAAAGTAATTGGCTTTATAATAGTTGTCAGGGTTAAAAGGGAAAGAGCCAATATGATTAATTTTCTTATTAAACCAAAATTTCAAAATAAAGGTTACGGTTCATATCTTCTTCAAAAAACCATAAATGAAATAAAAAGTATGAAGGGAATAAAAAAAATCGTATTAAATGTTCAAATAAGTAATTTAGCAGCAATTAATTTGTATGAAAAATTTAAATTCAAAAAAAATCCAGACATTATTGAGAATTACTATCAATCTGGGGAAAATGCCTATTTAATGGAATTAGAAATTGACTAAAACTAAAACTTATAAATAAATTCTATTATATTTTTTGTAAATATCAACTTATTTATTTTACATTAATATAAAATTGAAGGTGTTAAATAAAAATGGCTCCCGTAGATAAAGAATTACAAGAAGAAATTAAAAAAGGCGTTTCACTTCAAAAGGTCGATGAAGAAGAGTTAAAGAAAAGAGAAGAGGAAAAAAGGAAACGCATGGAAGAGTTGGAAAAAGTTAAAGAAGCTTTAGGAGAAAAGTAATAGTTCTTAAATGTTTCGTTGAGTTAGGTTTTATCTTTTTTATTTATTTTATTTTTCTTTGGGATATTATTCAAGCTAATTTGAATTAAGCTTTTCTTAAGTTTTGAATTATTTAATATTAATTACCATTTTTTAATGAGATAGTTCTAGATTTGAAAATTCTCAATATAGATCAAAAACACAGAGAAATATCAGTTAAAACCGAAAGCCTTAACGATTTATGGTCTTTGTACAATATTATCAATAAAGATGATGAAGTGGCTTCCTTAACTCACAGAAGAGTTGTTCTTAAAGAAGGGACTTCAGGGGAGCGAAAATTGATGAAATTAAGACTTAAAGTTGAATCAGTGTCTTTTCATGAGTTTTCAAATCGATTAAGAATAAAAGGTAAAATTTTAGAAGGTCCAGATGATTATGTTAGCTTTGGGACGTATCATACATTTAATATAGAAGTTTCTCAAAAGTTAACAATAGTTAAAGAAAAATGGTTAAAAAATGAACTAAATAGACTTAAAGATAGCTCAAAATTCGACTCAAATTTCATTATATTAATAATTGCAATTGAAACTGGATTGGCAACATTAGCTCTTATCACAAATTTTAGCCATAATCGGATATCTACAATTAGAAAAAACATACCTGGTAAAAGATATAAACAAACTTACAGAAATACGGCATTAAAAGAATTTTTTACTGATATCCAGAAGATTGTAATAGAAAATATAAAAAATACAGAGATAAATTTGATAGTCATATGTGGACCCGGGAATACTAAGGATAATTTCAGAAATTTTCTTCGAAAAACACCTGGATTTGACTTTATGGGTAATATTGAGACCTGTCAAGCAAGTTCAGGTACAGAGAGTGCAATTAAAGAAACTTTAAAATCAAACAAATTAGCTAAGTTTAAAGATAAAATCAAAGTTTTAGAGGAAACTGAAAAAATAGAAAACATCATGTCTCAATTTGCTACTGATGCTGATCTTATAGTTATAGGTCTTGATGAAATATCTCCTGCTTCAGAAAGAGGAGCAATTAAGGAATTATTGATAGCAGATATCTTAATCAGAGGATCTTCTAAAGAAAACAAACTAAAAATAGAGGAAATTATTACAAACGTTGAAAATTCAGGCGGAATAATCAATATCATGAGTACAGAAAATATAACTGGAGAACAGTTAGTAAACCTTGGATCAATTTTAGGAATTTTAAGATATAAAATTTGAAAATTATGACCAATGAACTAATATGTGTAGATAAAAATTCGGAAATTCCATTATTTGGTATAGATTTTCTTGGTATTATTGATAGAGGGACTAATGTCATTGAAATTAAACCTTTAACATTATGCAATTTGAAATGTAAGTATTGTTTTGTAAGTGCTGGAGATTATAAAACAAACTTCATTGTTGATCCTTACTATCTAATTAAAAAAATAGAGGAAATTGTGAACACTAAGGGGAACTACGATATTGAAGTCCATTTTGCACCATATGGAGAAATTCTTCTTTATCCTGATTTATTTAAATTAATTAAAGAAATTTGGAGAATAAAGGGGATTGAAACTATATCTTTACAAACAAATGGCTTATTACTTAATAAAGAGATTATTCAGCAATTAGAAGAAGCAAAAATAACACGAATAAATATTAGCTTAAATTCCTTAAGCGTAGAAAAAGCTAATTATTTATGCAATACCAGAAAATACGATTTAGATAATCTAATAAAAAACATCTCACGTTTATTAAATACTACAATTAACGTGTTAATCGCTCCTGTCTGGTTCCCAGGAGAAAATGATGAAGAAATTGAAGAGATTATTAAATATGTAAAAGAACTAAGGGAAAAAAGCTATTCAAAAAAAAAAATTCAAATAGGTATCCAAAAATATTTGATCTACAAAACAGGTAGAAAATTAAAGAAAATTAGACCCAAAACTTGGGGGTATTTCTATAAGCAACTAACATTCCTTGAAAAGAAATATAACATCAAATTAAAATTGGGACCACAAGATTTTGGAATTCACAAAAGAAAAACTGTTGCGTCCTTGAAAGTGCAAAAAAATGACATAGTAAGATTAAAAGTAATTTCGAAAGGACGATGGGAACATGAATACATCGGAAAAATTGATAATAATTTTGGAATAAAATTACTTTTACACAAACCGATTATTCAATCAGAAAAATTAATTGGAAGGGAAGTTAAAGGCAAAATTATAAAAGCTAATTACAAGGATAATATTTTAACAGCTGTCTTTTCAATATAAACTTAAATATTAATAATTTTATATTATTCAAAATAACTAAATCATAAACAAAATTTATTAAATACTATAAAAATCAATAGTGAGGGAACGTTAATGAGTCCTATAATTACGCATGAAGATGAATTAATTTTAGCCAAGGCTGAGAAAGACCTTGTCTCTCAATTTAAGAAACTGGCTAAAGAACAGAAAAATCTCATCAGTTCTCAAATGAAATACGCAGAAAGTATCGCGAGTGCAAATAATACTCGAGAAATGCTAAACCGCACATTTAGAGATGTATTAAAACAGATGCAGACTCTTGCCCGAGAACATAGATCGAATATTAAAGATGAGGAAGTTAACCTATATAAAGATATAATTTCAAAAAATGATGGCTATATTAAAGCAAATAATATATACTTAAATGCCATAAAGGATCTTGCTGTACAAAAAGAATATCTAGTACAAAAAAAAGAAGAATTTGTAGATTCTTTAGCAGAGCTCGCTAATAAAAGATCAATAGTCATTAAAAGAGCATTAGATGCCGAAAAAGCAAAAAACAAATTAATTGATGGCGATAAATTAAACATCCTTGACCAACAATTGAATGATGTTCAAAGAGATTTTGATAGAGCTCGAGATATATTCATTAAAAAAATATATCAATTTACTGAGGTAAGAGATGAAATAAATACCCTCTGGATTAAATTAAAAGACACTATTACCGAATTGAGTTAGATCTAACTTTTCTTTTCTTTTATATATTTTTTTTCAAAAAATTGATTGAGCTTTAACTTAAATTTATTAAATTAAAATCTATTAAATTACTAGATAATATTAAAAATTACCAGACTTAAAGAGTTAATATGTGTGCTGAAGAATTTGCAAGCTTCTTAGATAGTACTCGAAAAGCGCCACTTGAAGAAAAATTAAATGCTTTTGGTGATATTATTGAAAAGATAATGTCTATTGTTCTACGTATCCCTGATTTAGTAGATCAATCCTTAGGCACTGTAAATGAAAAAGTATCAAATTTACAAAACCAAATTAATTCTCTTAATAATCAAATAAGATCGGGAGGTTCTCCAACAGCAGCTGCAGCATCTCCTGTAGCAGCACGTGCACCTGGAGGTTCCCCTGGAGGACCTCCTCCACCGCCACCAACTGGTCCACCTGGAGGTCCACGAGGACCTGGTACTGCCCCTGGTCCTGCTAGACCCGCAAGTCCAGTATCCCTTCGGGGGGCGATAATGGGCGAGTTGAAGAGCTTGTTCGCCAAACGTAAGAATCAATCTGGCTGATTTCCGTTACCAAACACTAAAATCAATCATTTTGATAGATTAATACTTATTATTTATAATATGAATACTATACTTAATTTGGATAATTCTTCTTTTATTGATGATCGATCTTCTAAGGGATTATTCCTTAAAGCTATGAATCTTAAAGATTTTAGATTGAAGATTGATTTAGGAAGTGTATGTAATTGATTATTAGAACTCTAAAAATCCAGGATCATCAAATATATCTTCGATTTTTCTTTCTTTCTTAATCTTAGTATCACTTTCAGCAAATAAGGATTCTTCATCAGTTCGAACTCCCCGATCTAGTTCTTCTGTATCAAGTTTTAATAACGCATCTTTTTCAAGTTGCTTATATTTTTCCGCTCGCGTTTTCCAAGTATCGACTTCCTCTAAATTAACATTATCTTCTTCTAATAATATCCCTGCTTTTGTTTTACATAAGTCTGATAAAATGGAATAGGATAAAGCAAGTTCTCCCCACTCATTTTCATCTTTTAATTTTACAATCCGTCTTTCTAATCTTTGGAGCTCTTGATCCGCATAATAAATATCAATAAAATCCCCAAAGGCATCAACTGGTTCTGAGATTGAATTAACTAATACCTCCTTTGTTAAACTGCAATTTCCACATTTTACCGTTGCAAAAGCACCTTTCTTTTTAAGATCTGTTACTTTTACACTTTTTTCACCACACTCTGGGCAAGTGAAAATTTTTGGGACTCTCTTTACACGTTTTGGACTTACTTGTTTTCGCTTTCTTCTTCCCATAAATATCACACTAAAATAGGATAAAACTATATCAGTTTTCAATTAGAATAAAGAAAGGGGAAACTAAAATATTTTTGCTTTTTTGTTAAATACTATAAAGGATTTTAGTAAAATTTTTTAGGAATGATTAATTATTCTAATTACTCTTTTTCACTGAAATGCTTGTGCTATTTAAAAAAAATTGAGTGGATTTTAGGTATGGAGCATAGTAATTTAACATTGGAACATGATAAAAATTTGATTAATAGCGTTCTCGATAATTTAGATATGAGATATGTAATCATTTTCTTATACATCATTAGGAATGATTTATTTAAGGACTTGAAAGACAGTACCCTAATTGAATCCTATGAAAGAGTGCTTATATTGGATGATATATACAAAAGTAATATTACAAAATTTTGGAATGAGGAATTTATCGAGATTTACATAGATCTAGGATTAATAAAAAATATTCGAAGTTTGAGAGAATTTGAAAGAAAAGAGGATGATTTTATCATAAAAGTAGGAGAAGAAACAATTACTATTGAAAATGATATAATTTCTGTTCCAGATGATATCCTATATTTAATAATAAATAAGAAATTTAAATTTTTAAACAAGAGAAATTTTAATTTAGCACTTACCAGGTTAAAAGGAGTAAGATGTGAAAAAAGCAATGTGATACATTCATTAATTCTAGGACTTGGTGAACATGATTATACATTGCCTGATGATTTTTATTATATTTTAGACCAATATGGGAATATTTATCAATCAATCAAAATTGAAATTACAATTGAGGGTTTTTATCAAAGGTTTAAAGAAACCTTAGAGAAAATCAATGAATTTGTGAAGTTTTTTGATCCAGCACTAAATAACAAATTAATTATGAAAAAAATCAATAAAGCAATTGAAGAAAGTAAAGATATAATTCAATACCTTAAGGATGAGAAGGTTGATCTTTCAGATAAATTTAATATTGATAAAATTGATCCCACTGCTGATATCTTTAAAGAATGGAATTCTAAATTGCTATCATTATTAACATATAGAAATCAGCTTAAAGATATAGATGAAAAATTAATGGATTTGAAAAAGATTTATTCTGGTAAGGAAAAAAAATATAGTTATTTAGAATTTATAGAAATGATTTCTTTTAATGAAGATGGAATTGTGGATATTATTCAAAAAACCCTGATAGAATTAAGAAAGCAATTGATTATGATTAATGAAAATATGGATACATTCACAGAAAAAAAATTAAAATTATTAAATTTGGATTATGAAAGATTAATAATAATGAGTAGTGATGAATAAAATTGAAATGTCCCGCCTGTAATATTGAAATGGAACCTTTAGTAGCAGGAATTTTTCAATGTCCGCAATGTAAGAAAATAGTTAAAGAAAAAGATGTAGAATCAGAAACAAAAGAAAAAAAAGAAACTCAAGTTGGGGGTTTTCAAGAGGGTGATTACTTTCATAAAAACGTAAGCCTAAATAAGCAATATGAAATCTGTGAAAAAGGCATTAAAATAAGTAAAACTGAGAATCGATTATTCGCAGCTTTGATATGCCATAGTGCATATTTGAAGGATGAAAAATATGTAAGATTATCATGGTGGAAGAATTTTCAACATGCGGGTATGTTCAAAATTTATGACAAATATGTTTTAAATAATATTATCATTGCTTTAGAAAAAATTGATGAATCTTTCGACGATATTTGGAATTGGAGTGGAAAGTTCGGTAAAAAAAAAAATAAGACAGAAGAAGATCTACAAAAAGAGAAACAATTAGATATAATAAAATATAGGATTCTTGAAAATAGAACTTGTCCAAAATGTCAGAAAAAAATGGACAAAATGAAATCCCATTACGAGTGCCAACATTGTGGAGAAATCGTGATATTAGAAGGATATAACCAACCCATTTTTAATATTCTTCCAGAAAATATTGATCTACGATTTCATGCAAATTTTCCAATTAATTTTTATTTACCTGTGAGCGGTATAACTCTTAAATGGCTGATGGGAGAATGGAAAGCATTGGCAGTTATTTATTCCAAGGATAATCCAAATAAAAAATGGTTGAGGTTTTATTGGTGGGTTCGCGATTTGAGTAATATTTTAAAATATGGCCAAAGGGAGATGGGAAATGGCACTCAGATGGGGTGGAAAGCCCAGAGAGGGATATCATCCCCTAATCTATATGATAAGAAGCTTGTTAAACCATTAATTAATGCGTTAAAAAATATCTCACATGAATTAAATTGGACAATAATTAATTAAAAGTGTGAAAAATAGAAAAAAATGACAGAAATCGAAGATATAACTTGGAAGGAACTTTTAAATAATTTTCAAGAAAATCTTGAAAAAATAGTAGAAGAACTACAAAAAAGAGATGTAGAAAACATTCCTGGCGCAAAAGAAGCATTGATCCAAAGATTAATTAATATGAAGCTTCATTTTCCGAGAAATAATGGAGATATTTTAACAAAATCAATTAATGATAAGATACAAAATGCTTTTTTTCCCAATACGAAGAGTTTTTCTGAAGCTTTACAAAAAATTTTAAAATCAAGAACTCATGAGCAAGATTTTATAATCAATGAATTGCTAAATGGATTTATAACATCTAAAGCAAAAGCTATAGCATCTGGAACTCAAGGGCCAATAATAGATAGAATCGTTGAGGCATTTAGTAAGAGAAATGACTTCCATATAGTAGATCACCAGTTTTATGCAATGTTTGGAGATCCAAATAAGCCTCGTCATTATGTGAAAAAGCAGCTTGAAGAGCTTTCCAATATGTTTGGACTTATATCAAAAGAACTTGTAATTGAGAAGGATGTAAGAAGGAGTGAAGAAAAAGTATACGTTTTTTACACATTTCCAGATGAAATCATAAGCATCCTTGAAGAAAAATATTTGATTATTGATGAGGAATTGGGATATGCTATTGTGTCAGAAGAGTTTGATAGGAATGTTTTTATAAGCATGTTCTTAGCAAACTTAGCAATAAATAGGGATGATGTAGATAAAATTGGTGGAGCATATACAATTAATGGGATTTCAGCGATATTTGCATTAATCCTACTCCTTAGTTTCATGCCAAAATTAAGTTTAGATGAGACTAATCCCATTTTAAATGACCCTAATTTTAACGAGAAAAATATGAGTGTAATTCCAAAATCTTGGATGATGAAACAAGTTTTAGAACCATTATTCGAACCACTTATCAAAATTATAGCTTATCGAATAGGAGGAGGATTTTGGTTATCTAAAATAATTGATTCAGAAATTAACAAGAAAATCCATAATCAAATAAGATTTCTCCTCAAAGATGTTAATAAATGGATTTTAGGTAATCTATGTAGAGTTGAAATACCTATTTTCATTGAAATTTCTAACATATTTACTGAAATTTTAGTAGGGTATAATGAAGAATAAAATTATATAAATTTAGGGGCAAGAGTATGAGCTATAAGAAAAAAACTACCAGAACAGTAAAATCAGGAAGAAAGAGAGAAAAATGGACCGACATTTTGCCAAGATATTTAACCTTCTTAAGCCATATGCGTCCAATCCTAAGAGAAACAAGAAGAATAATTATTGATTTAGATGCGGATTTATTACTCGATACAGAAATTTTAGATAAAATACGTCAAGAAGAAGAAAAAAGGAATATCCGTAAAGTTAGAGCACTTTCAGAATTCTCTGCCATGTATAGATCAAATATTTACGAGATTATTAAAGATTTTATTATCAAATATCGAGAAAAAATTCCAATAATAGATATTAAAGATTATATCGTAGAATTTCTTCACGAATCAATTGATGCATTGAATGTTTTACGCCATATCACAAACCCTGATGAAATAAATTTAGAAAAAACATATTTATACCAATTAATTAAATTTATTGAGGATAAACTATTCCCAAGAGGCGCAAACTTAAGAATTATTTACAATAACTTGCTACAAAATTCCGCTGATTTTTACGAGTGTCAGCGCCATCTTTTAAAACCTCACACATATTATAGGGAAAAATTAGAAAGTCCAGATTATTTTGAAATTCCTGGGATATCCCCCAAAATATATCAAATAATTAACAATATAACCTCACTCTTTAATTTAGACCCTAATTTTGGAGAATTCCCAGAAAAAGAAAATTATGAAATTCCAATGATATTAAAAAATGAAGTTTTTTTACCGTATATTGATTCAATTGCTAATGCCGAAGAGGAGGCTTTAGAGAAAATAGCTGAACGAATTGGTTTAAGGTTAATTGATGGGATATTTATAGCACCACAAGAGGATTTTGCAGAAATTTTATTAGAAAACAACTTTTTACGTGATAATAAGCAATCAGATGGAACAATAAGATTTTACCCACAATTTAGTAATGAAACCCTAATATTGTATTATTCCGCTTTTGCTTCTCAAAGACGAGGCTTTTTATCAAAGGAATTAGTTAACTGGATTTCTATGAATTGTGCATTCTTGATATACATGGGTATTTTAAAATGGAAACTATCTGATGAAAATATTTTTTACACTATCTTTAAAGATCTTCAAACAAATGAAAAAGTACTTCCATATTTAATGAAATTAATATGTTTTCCAAATTATTTAGGATTAGATAAAATGAAAATTAGAGATTCAGTTCAATATCGAAAAGAAATTTTCAATTTTATTGGATCCCAAATAGATAATCTTAAAATATTAATAAATGAAATAGCACTCTATTGTGAGAGCTTTGAATATAAAAATTAAAAACAATACCTATGAGTTGAAAAATTATACCAAAATCTACTATTGAAAATGAAGATAAGTTAATATTCTCTGATGATGTTATTAAAGAACGACTTGGAAAATATGGAGCGATTTATTTTCCATCGGACATAAAGGAAACCGTAGAGGATATATTAGGAAATGAAAATAAAAAAGAAGTGTTGGATGATTTTTTTAAAGCCCTTAAAAAATATAATGAATTTACTGAAAATTTAAAGAATACAAAATTAGCTCCAAATCTTACTGTCCTTCTTTATGGCCCTCCTGGTACAGGAAAAACTTCCCTAACAAGAGGATTTGCTAAGAAATACGATATTCCAATATGTGTTGTAGAGTCTGATAGACTTGTTTCACCTTTACTTGGAGATACTATTAAAAATATTCGTGGAGTCGTAGAATTAGCAGCTGAAATTTCTAAAGAACGAAAAGCTTTTATATTATTTTTTGATGAAATCGATGCAATTGGCTCTGAAAGATCGAATATTCATGAAGTAGGAGAAATAAAAAGAGCAGTAATTTCTTTCCTCCAAGTAATTGACAGAATAAATTATGAAGGGGTGCCTCTTGCGATTTTTGGAGCTACAAATCATCAGCATCAGTTAGATTCAGCAATATGGCGTCGATTTACCTTCCATTTTAAATTTGATTTTCCTGATTTTCATTTACGCAAAAAAATTATTGAATCTTTTATTAGTAAAGTAAAAAACGCGAAAATTGGAGTTGATGATTTGATTTTTTCAAATTTAAAAAGTGAATATGAAAAAGTTCAAGCAGTTTCAAAGGATTTAGAAGCAAAGTTAGGAAGATTTATATCGGAATTTGAAAATGGTATTTTATGGGAAGAGTTCAGGAAAAAATTTAAATCAGGTGGCCTTTTAGAATTATCATATGGATATTCTGGATCAGATATTGAAAGAGGCACAAGGGTTGCCTTATTAAAATCAATTAACACAGGAATTTTGAATTATGATGATTTTTATAATTCTTTGAATTTGGTTGGGGGTACGGCTATTCATGTTGAAAGACAAGACGTCTTAAGTGATGCTAAAAAGGCTCAAAATAATACAAACGCATATAAAAAAAAAAGAAATAAAACTCTTGGACCTCCTGAAATTTAAAATTAATCAAAATTTTTTTACCTAACCTTATGAGCAATAACCAAATATTTAATCTTGAAAAAATAAAGGAAATATCACACCCAATTGAAGATCTGCAAATAGAATTAAATCAAATTAACAGCACATCGTCTAAAATAGCAAAGAATATACAACTTATTGAATATGAATTTGATGATAAAAATCTTCTTTCCCAAATAACAACTATAAAAGAATTGTTACAAAATATTAAAAATAGAATAGATAAAATTTCCAATATTAATCTCAATAGATTTCTGGATTTTCAGAACCAATTAATTATAAAATATAAAGAAATTTTTAAGGATAGCTTAAAAAAGATAAGCTTAAATAGAGATTTAACAAAAAACATAGGATTAATTTTAGTCGAAGATAAAAAAATTAGTAAAATCATTGAATTTGTATCACATGTTCCCTCAATTGAAATTGCAAATTGGTTAGACCTTCTGGATTCATTAAAACATAACACAATTTTCTCAAAATCTATCAAGAAAACCAAAGATTATTATGAAAAAATAATCCAAATTAAGCTTAAAGAAGAATTAAAAAGAATTCCCGAAGATGTTCATCCAGAATTAATAGAAGAATATGAAAATTATTTTAAAGAGAATCCTAATTTAACATTTAATGAATTTTACCAAACTTTCGAGAATCAGTTAACTCAAGAAGAGTTGAGCGAAAAAAGAGCAATTATTCAAAAAGTTAAAGAAAAAGAAGAATTAGAAAAATTAAAAAAAAGGCAAGAAGAACAAAAAACAACTTATGAAAATTATTTAAAGCTCTCTGATAGAGAATTTAAAAGGCTTAGACGTAAGAAAAGTAGAGAAAAATTAACAGAGATTTCCAAAAAATCTGATGAAAACAACTTAATTGAGATTAGTGATGAAGTATCTGAGAAGATTAAAAAATTTAAATCTCAGTTTGAAAAAAGTTTTGATGAAAAATATATGATACAAAAAGATGAAGATAAAGATCCAATTGATTTAATTAGAGAAAGAAAGAAAAGAAAAGATAAAGAATATAAACAATTTGAAGATCATTTTGAAAATAAACAATAAAAAAGAAGGTCGGGAACATTTCTAAAAACAATTTTAATGTATCTATCGGTTCAAAGAATATTTTAATTAAGGATAGATTCACACTAATTAACGGAAAAATTAAAAAGAGCTTACTAAGTAATTATAAAAATGAAATATTTCTTGAAATTACTCAAGATTTAAATAATATTCCTATTGAAAAATTTATAGGATTTTTACAGGAAGAAACTCAAAAATTTCAAAACTTGCTTAAAGCGAATGAGCTATTATACTTTTTGAATGAATACGTTAAAATTATAAAAAACAATATCTCAATTTCTTTTCAATATAATGATATTATTCATAACTTATTGAATATTCTTCAATATATTGAACTCCTAAAAGAAAAAGAAGCCTTGTCAAGAGAATTAGAATTATCAACTCAATATAAAAAATCAAGTGATATTACAGCTACTAAGAATTTATTGAATAAATTGAACGAGTCTTTAACCATCAATACTAAAAAGTTGGCTCTCTTTGAGGAAGATTTTTTTCAACGAAAAAACCAGATTGATCAGATCAAAAACACCTTAGAAGATTATAATTCAATAATAATACAATTAACCAACCAAAAGAAGCAATGTTTTAGCGAAATCAACCGTATTACTAGAGTAATGGCAGGTGATACACCAGAATCAAAAGATAACATTAAAGTTGATATAATAGAATCTGAAGGAATTTTATCAAATGCAGAAAAAATCCGAGCGATTCAAAAGAAAGCAAGAGAAATTCAATCTGAAATTAGTGATATAAATTCTAAAAAAAGTCAAACTCAATTAAAACTAGAAGAACTAACCCCTCTCTTTGAAACATTTGAAAAAGATCATCACTCACTATTAGATATAATCAATTCTGATAAAAAAAGGATAAACGAATTACAATCTGAACTTATAAATAAATTTGAAGATGATAAAAGTATAGAAATTGAAGATATTGACGTAGCTACTATGAAATCTCTAAGATCCTCTAAAGAAATAAAAAGTGAGCTTGAAAAAACTGAGACTGAAATAATTAGACTTACCCTTTCTGATAATTATTTCAATTCACAAAATCCTTTTGAATTATCACCGATAATTGAAAAATTGACTATGCTCCATGAGGAAACTGTTAATAATGAATCGAATATTGTTATTTCTTACAATCAAAAAGAGGTATCCAATTGTCTCGAACAATTTAAAGAATTAGAGAATTCTCTTTCGAATATTGAATCTTTATTGAATAAATTTCTAATAGGGATTAATATAAATTCCCAAATCAGGATAATTTTAAGTCAAGATCAGAAGAACTTTTTCATAAATTTATTATTTATTAGAAAGGATAAAGAAAAAGTCAGATTTGAGGAATTAACTACTCCAGAAAAAATTTTTTTTATCATTGTATTCTACCTCGCAATTAAACTTCATATTAATAATAATCACATTATTTTTTCAAATGTATCAATCTTAAATCAATATAATAAAGCAGGTTCTATTTATAGAACAATAAGAAAAATTTTACCGATGTTCGAAATGGAGGATAATTTGTTTAGATTTAGATTGACTTTTATTTTATCTAACTTAGAGTTGAAAAAACCTATTAAAAATTTAAATATAATAACAATTAAAGAGAGTTGAAACTATTGACAATAAATAGTAACGAAATTAGTGAAACTATAAGAAATATCACAAAAATTATTTTAACAAATCCTCAAAAAATTATTCGTGAAGAAGATCTTAAAAATCTAAGTAAAGATTTCAATTTTGAGGAAATTATGAGTGATGTATACTTAAATTTAAGAAATGTGGGATTAGAGCTCATTAAAACTACTTTTCTTGAACAAAAATATTATATCCTAACTTCCGAGGGAAAAGATGATAGTATTACACCATCTCAATACGGTACGTTAGCTTTAATAATAGCATTAAGCAAGGAAGTTGATGAGAATATGAATGTTGAGGATTTAAAAGAAATTTTTGAGGAAGTATGGGGCACCGATGTTCAATTTTTAATTGATAATGACTATATAAGAAAATTTGATGAGTTAGGTATAATTAAAATAACACCTTTAGGGAAAGCTGTTATGAAAAACGTAATTATGGATATAAATTTAAAAAATCTATTGAATCTATTTTCAGAATAAAAGTAATAAAAAAAATAAATTAATAATTAATCTGTTTCCAAATCCATTTTAAATTGTTCATAAATTTTACGAACTCTATCTGCTGAAGGCCCTTCTCCGCGTACTCCGTTTTCATCGACTATGATTTTTCCACTTAGGATTGAAATTATATTCTGATCTTCTATATAATCTACATGCCCTTTTGTAAAAATAGTAGCAATTCTGTCTGCTAAAGCTTGCATAGGAAACGGTTCTTCTTCAAGACTTACAAAATTATAAAAGCTATTTCTTATAAACAATTTAGGAAATGACTTGTTTTTTTCGTTTTTAGCATTAATAAGAATTAAATTGGAGTCTTCTGAAATTCCCTTTAATTGACCAACAAAAAATTTATCTTTATCTAAGTATACTTTAACTATTTTATCAATTAAAGTTCCTAACTCCGTATTATATTGCCTAATCGACATAATCTATCAGTACTATTTTTGTTAATATTAATATTATGTTCTTTTGCTTTTATTCTTATTTTACCTAATTTAAGATATAATTTATAAGTTTGGTGATATTTTCTCCAGATGCGGTGCTTGTAACAAAGACCTTGAGATTTGGATTAATTTCTTTTGCATCATTTATCATATCTTCAACATTTACATCCATTACATCTTTTAAATCAATCTTATTAATAACAGCAACATCCGAATACTTAAACAACATAGGGTGTTTACGTACTACCCATGGACCTTCTGTTATTGATACTATTACAATCCGTTTCTCAACACCTAAAATAAAATCAGAAGGGCAAATCAAGTTACCAACATTTTCTATAAAAACTACATTATATTCATTTAAATTATAATTTTTTAAAACTTGGGAGATATGATATGAATTCAAAGCACATTCACGTCCAGTATTAATCTGAACTGTTTGCACACCATATTTTTCAATCCTATCAGCATCTATTCTAGTAGCTACATCACCATTAATGACAAGAATTCTATAATCTTGTGAAATATTTTCGACGATATTTTCAATAATTGCTGTTTTACCTGCTCCTATTGCTCCAACAAAATCAAAAGCCCTTATATGGTTGTCTTTAAATATTCTTTTATTCTCTTCTGCTAATCTATCGTTATTTTCAATTAAATCTTCATTTAGTTCAATTATTCTTGAGGTTTTGTTTTCAGGCATGATAATTGTTTTGATACTCTTAAGAATTTAATAGGATATAAAAATAAAGACTTATTCCTTCATAATTTTTAGGAATTCAGATAATTAAAATAAATTTGAATTTACCTTAAGTTAAACTTATATTTATAGATAATATATGCCCCTAAAATGCCCCCTAATTCTGGTAAGTAAAATACTACATAATATGGATAATACCAGGCAAATAGAATTACTGGAAATAATCTAAGAAGGATAATAAAAAATAAAAAAGATCTTCCACTCATCCTAATTGGTAGAAAATACATAAAAGCAGTGATTTTTTGATTCATAATTGGAAAAAGGGAATACGATAATAAACCTAATATTCCACCCCATGCTAATCCAATAGGAGGAAGAAGGGTATCTATGGGATATATTGTAATGAGTGAAAACCTCAATAGAAAATAGAATAGAGCAGTAAATAGGCAACAAACTAGATATATTAATATTAAAAATTTTATTCCATGGCTAGCTTCAATATTTCTAACCATGAAATATAAAATCAATAAAATAAACAACAAGAAAAGCAAACTTAAAGGATCATCTGTACCAATAAATAAACTTGTAATAAAAGTATGATAAGTGAAGTTATATACTAATCCATTTAAGCTTAGAGATAAATATTCAGGAATTCCATAATAACTAAAAAACAATGCTGTAATAGAGAATGCTATAATTGTAAAAAAAAGAGCTTTAGTACCTTGATATTGAGTAGCTTTTTTGTAGGGTTTTTGATATAATCTTAATGTTTTTTCATTTTGTTTTTCTTGCCTTCTTAAATATTTTTTAAACGCTCTGGGTTCTTTATCTAAATAAACCTTTGATACCGGTCTTTTTATTGCATTATCTTGATATCTTTGTTTCATTTCTCTTGAGGAAGTCGGAACCACCGGTATATGCTTCAATTCAAATGTGCATTCATGATTCTCGGGTAGTCGATGTTTTTTACAAAAAGTGCCACTGCAATACTTGCATGTAAAAGGTAAATAAGAAATTTGATCACCACAAAATTCACAATAGGTCAGATTATATCACTTTAATATCGATTATTTTGTTATCGAGCTTTATTAATATTAATAATAAAACTCAAAATTCAAATAATTTAAAATTATCATCCTTCATAATTTTTACTTTTTGTTTTGCTAACATTATAATTTTACTCTTATGGATTTTAATATATGTAAAATAAGGAAAAATAAAAATTCAATTAAAATTAGGGAATATATGGATTAGAACTTACTGGAGCGTAGATTAACATAAAAGTAATAATTAATAATGTTACCAATGATCCTGCCAGCGCGATATAAACCTTTTTATTCCATTTCCATATGTTTTGACCATCTAATATGCCAATAGGAATCATATTAAATGAACCTAACATAAAATTCAAATTTGCAGCTAAACCAATTAATGAGTTAAGTGGGTATATTGGAATTATAAAAGAGATTATGAAAAAAATAGCACCATAAACGAGATTAACCGTAGGTCCAGCAGCCTTACATAATCCAGTAGTTCTATCTATTTTACTTAAACCTAAAACAACAACAGCACCAGGCAAAGCTAAAGAAGGGAAGCTTACTCCCCCAGAAAATAACGAATAAATGTTCATTACCACTCCTACAACTGTTAGGATCATACCAAAAGTTAATAACCTAAATTTTGTTTGAAGATTAAAATGAATTGCTACTTGTCTATGCCCTAATTCATGAAATAAAAAAGCCGTAGCGTAAAAACCAGCTAACATGAATATAGCCCATTGATATCCAGCAACATTTATTAACATAGGAGTGAATGTTATAATGCCTATAATATATATAAGTGATACTCCGACAATGAAATGGAATATTTCTGATTTATGAGGCAATAGGATTCCTTTAAATTTAATACCTGAATCCGGATCAAATGCATTAACTGGCACTTGACTTTCTTGGCGATACCAAGTATATGTTCCATCAGTGGTTCCTCTGATTACTCCAGGAGTACTTGGTTGTTGATAGGTTTGTTCTTGGGGCACTGATGAAGGTTGAGTTACTGCACTGTAAGATTGAACAACTGTTGGTGTTTGCTGCAATCTTAGACTCTCTTTTATAATATTGCAATCGTGATTTACCGGATCTTTATGTAAAGTACAATAATTATATCCACATTCACTACAGTGAAAAGGATCTCCAATTATTTCTTGTCCACAATGCGCACAATTTGCCATAGTTATTACCAAATATGGTATATTTATTTTTTTAAAAGAATAGTTTTTATTAAATTATAAAATTAAATGCTTAAAATTTTATTGAGAGTTTTGTTATTAATTTTTCTAAATTTTTCAATAATGATCGTCTAATGCTTATTAATCCTAAATTGAGAAAAATATATTAAGTCAAACTATACTATTTTATTAAAGTTAAAGATTATGTTGGTATTTTTTATGAGTAAAGACGAATTTGAAGATGAGAATGAAGATGATATATCATTGGATGATGAACGAAAGAAACTAAAAGAGATGGGAGTCGATAGCACGTGGGATATTTTAACTACTGGTGAAAAGAAGAAAAAAGAGCCGGAAAAAAAAAAAGAATTTAGAGGATTCAATTAATCTCGATGATGATTATATTCCGTACTAATCCCAGAAGATATAGTTTTATTATAACCAAAAAATAATTATACTTCGTATTACTAAAGTTAAGTATTAACCAAATAAATGAGGAGAAATGTTTATGGGTCATAAAGTATTCTGTCCTACCTGTGAAGAAATTGTCGAATTACGCCGAAAGAATTTCGATCATCAATATCATGAAATTCTCTTATTCCTCGTTCTCCTAACGTTAGGATTGGGTTTTTTTATTTACTTAATCTTAAAATACAGTAAAAAACCTAACACATGTCCGAATTGTGAGTCTATTTTTGATTTAAATAATATGCCATCTAATCCATTAAATAGTATACAATTTTTAGGTTCAACTAATAAATTTACACTTCCTTAAGTTTCATTTCTTTCTTACATCTGGGACAGGTTTTATCTTCTTCGGTGAGTAGCTTTTTCATCATGATTTTTTGAAATTTACACTTTTTATTTTGGCAAACAAGACTATATTTTACTAATTTAGGTGATTTTATATCAACAGTATTCTTTTTTTTTTGATCATTTATACTTTCTTTAACCTGTTCTGATGTAATTCTCTTCTTTTTAGGGTTTTTATCAGCATCTTCAGGTTTTATCCATTTATCTAAACCCATTTAATCTCACTTTAGAAAATCCTTTTAATAATTATAAGAGAAGTCAAATTTATTAAATAAACCATTTGTACTTTAAAATTAAAATCTAATAATTAAAAAAGAGAAAAAAATAAAAACTTGTTTATCCACATTTAATAACTAAAATACTTGAATTTTGCCTGCGATAAGTCTTTTTCTTAAATCAAAAAAGCTTTCCTTACTAAGTTTCTCATTTGATATTTCTTCTGCAATTTTCTTTACTGAATCAAAGCTCACATTATCAGCAGGAATTAATTCGATTGAATTTACCCACGGATTAGTTATCTCCCTACCAATTTGAGATAATAGTTTAACATGTGCTTCTAAAATATCTCCTTGACCTCTTTTGATGATCTCTCTTGCTATCTCTGTACTTAACACGTTATATAGTTTTCCAACATGATTTATTGGATTTTTTCCACAAACCGCTTCTAAACTCATTGTTCTACATGGAGTTATAAGACCATTTGATCTATTACCACGTCCCACCTCTCCATCATCTCCAGCTTCAGCAGATGTGCCAGTAATTGTCAAATATACAATTCCTTTTTCAATATTATCAGCTACATTTACTTGACATGTAACTTGGCGTTCAGGTATAA
>JAEOTW010000107.1 GCA_016839655.1 Promethearchaeota archaeon
GGTAGAGACGAGCGCAGAAGGTATTTTCACATGTGGCTGTGCCCGGGAACCAATGGATATCCCTCGTTCTGTTGCTGAGGCGAGTGGAGCGGCAGCAAGAGCAGCGGAAGTAATTAAAGGAGGTTAAAGCTATTATGTCTGAAAATGAGAATGAAGAGGTAAGAATTGGAGTATTTGTTTGCTCTTGTGGGAGCAATATTGGAGGTTTAATAGATGTTAAAGACGTCGCGGAATATGCCAAAACATTACCTAATGTTGTATTTACTGAAGATAATTTATATACTTGTTCAGAAACAGGATTAGCCCAGATTAAAAATGGGATTAAAGATCATAATTTAAATCGTGTTGTTGTCGCTTCATGCACTCCAAGAACTCATGAACCTCTCTTTCGTGATTGTATCAAGGATGAGGGTTTAAACGAGTACCTTTTTCAATTTGTAAACATCAGAGATCAATGCACTTGGGTCCATATGAAATTTCCAGAGGAAGCTCTTGAAAAAGCCAAAGAAGTTATTCGAATGGGTGTGGCAAAAGCGGTTAAACTTGAAGCTCTTGAAAATATAGTTGTTGATGCAACTCCTACTGCTATGGTTATAGGCGGGGGAGTCGCTGGAATGACAGCAGCTCTTAGTTTAGCTAATCAAGGGTTTGAAACTCATTTAGTAGAAAAAGCAAATGAATTAGGTGGTAAGCTTAATATAATCAATAAATTATTCCCTACAAGTCAAGATGCCTCTGAACTTTTAGTAAGTTTGAAGAAACGAGTTGAAAGTAATCCAAATTTAACAGTCTATACTTCAACAAAGGTGAAGGATATTGGAGGATTTGTGGGAAATTACGAGATTGATATTGATCAAAATGGTATAAATACGCATTTAACTATAGGAGTTATTATAGTTGCTGTGGGTGCTTCATTATTGACCCCTACAGGTAAATTTGGCTATGATGGAAATATTAGAATCACCCAATATGAATTAGAAAATAAACTAAGAAATAATGAAGTAAAGGCTCAGGATGTTGTAATGATACAATGTGTAGGCGCTCGTAATGATGAGAGAGTCTACTGTTCGAACGTGTGTTGTATGACCGCCTTAAAAAATGCGTTAATAATCAAAGAAAAAAATCCTGAAGCTAATATTACAATACTATTTAGAGATTTGTATACTCCTGGAACATATTATGAGCAATACTATAGAAGAGCACGAGAAGCTGGAATTGTGTTTATGAGTTATGATTTGGAGAAATTACCTAATGTAGAAGAGAATACAATCAAAGTATTCAATGAATATATTGGAGAAGAGATAAGTATCCCTTATGATCTTCTTGTTTTATCAACCCCATTAATTGCTAATGATGATAATAAAGAACTAGCTCAAATGTTAAAAGTTCCATTAGAAGAAAATAAATTCTTTTTAGAAGCTCATGTAAAGTTACGCCCTATGGATTTTGCTACAGATGGAGTGTTCATATGTGGAGCAGCAAAATGGCCGGTAGATATCACAGAATCAATAACTCAAGGTTATGCTGCAGCTGCAAGAGCGAGTACTATCATTTCTCATGATACAATAGAAGTAGAGGGAGCAACATCACTTCTCCCAGAATATAATAAAAGTTTATGTTCTGGATGTGAAATTTGCATAACAGTTTGCCCTTATAAAGCTATAAGTAAAAATGAAGACGATGAAATTGAAATAACTCAAGTTCTTTGTAAAGGTTGTGGTGTGTGTGGTGCCACTTGTACAAATCACGCGATTGTTATTAGACATTTTACGGATGAACAAATTTTATCCGAAATTTATGCATTTGGAGGTAAATAAGATATGAGTTTTGAACCGAAAATTTTAGGTTTCTTATGTAATTGGTGTTCTTACGCGGGAGCAGACTTAGCTGGTGTCAGCAGAATGCAATATCCACCAAATATTAGAGTAATAAGAGTTATGTGCAGTGGCAGGGTCGACCCAAAATTTATTTTTGAAGCACTTCGGGTAGGAGCTGATGGAGTAATTGTCTTAGGGTGTCATTTGGGAGATTGTCACTATCTTGAAGGCAATTATGAAGCTGAAAAGAAATTTGACATGGTCAAAAAATTCTTAAAACTTATAAATTTTGATAATAGAGTAAGATTGGATTGGGTATCTGCTTCAGAAGGTGCTAGATATGCTTCAGTTATAACCGAATTTACAGATCATATAAAAGCTATAGGACCATCTCCAGCGGGAGGAGAAAACCCTGATAAAATAATTCTTGAGAAATTAAAGGCAATTGAAGATGCTGCGGGAGGTGATCGAATGCGAGCACTTGTGGGACGAGAAAGAAAGATCACAGAACAAGAAAATGTATATGGTGAAAAAGTCCCACTTGAAAAATTTAATGAAATATTTGATTCAGCAATCGTAGAAGAATTCGAACGCCATAGAATTTTACTTTCATTAGAAAAGGATAGAAGATCCGTAAAGGATTTGGCAGCTGAATTAGAAATAGATCCCAGTATTGTATTAGAACATATGACGATTTTAAAAACTCGAGGTCAAGTTGACTTCGGAGAAATAATTGGAATTACACCAATGTTTCATAAATTATAAGGAGGATAAAATATGGAAAAAGTAGGAGCAGTTATGGTTGTTGGTGCTGGAATAGGTGGTTCTCAAGCAGCACTAGATTTAGGCGATTCTGGTTATAAAGTATATTTAATTGAATCTACAACAAGTATCGGCGGAGTTATGGCGCAGCTTGACAAAACTTTCCCTACCAACGATTGTGCGATGTGCATTGTCAGTCCTAAGTTGGTGGAAGTGGGAAGGCACCAAAATGTAGATTTGAGTATTAATTGTGAAATTATAGATGTTTCTGGAGAAGCAGGTAATTACACTGTCAAAGTGAAAAAGAAATCGCTATATATTAATCCCGATGTATGTACAGGATGTGGAGTGTGTGGTAGAAATTGTCCTGTAGAAGCAATTGATATTTTTAATGAGGGTTTAGCAAAATATGCTGCCACATCAGTAAAATATCCTCAAGCAGTTCCACTTGTTTATGCAATTAATAAAGAATTATGTATAGGTTGCGGAGTATGTGCTGGAGTATGTAAAGCAAAGGCAGTAGAATATGAACGGGAAGATGAAATTCTAGAAATTAATGTTGGCGCAATAGTGTTAGCACCTGGTTTCGATGAATTTATCCCGCAAGCTGCAAATAAATATGGTTATGGAACCTTCAAAAACGTGGTTACGTCCATTGAATTTGAACGAATTTTAAGTGCAAGTGGTCCTTACGCAGGGAGAGTTCTCCGACCATCTGATGGAGATATTCCAGAAAAAGTTGCATTCCTTCAGTGTATAGGATCTCGAGATTATACAGGAGAAGGTCAACCTTATTGTTCATCAGTATGTTGTATGTATACAGCAAAAGAGGCTGTAATCGCTCATGAACATCAACATGAAGTAAAACCTACCATTTTCAGTATGGATATTAGAGCTTTTGGAAAAGATTTTGACAAATATATTATTAGAGCTCAAGAAGAATATGGTATTAGATATATTAGAAGCAGAATTTCTTCAGTTACAGAAGTCCCTGAGACAAAAGATTTGAGACTTCGGTATGAAACTGAAGATGGAAAGGTTATTGAAGAAGTATATAATATGGTAGTCTTAGGAGTCGGATTAAATCCTCCTGATGATGCTAAATTCCTCGCTGAGAAATTTGGTATAGAATTAAACGAATTTGGTTTTGCCAAGACAGACATATTTAATCCAGTTCAAACGACTAAACCAGGTATTTATGCTTGCGGTGCTTTTTCTCAGCCAAAAGATATCCCTGAAACTGTTACTCAAGCAAGTGCCGCGGCAGGATGTGTTCATCAACTTTTATATCAAAAGAGAGGAACCTTGATTACTGAAAAAACATTACCTCCGGAAATATTTGTTGCAGGACAACCACCACGTATTGGTGTATTTATTTGTCATTGTGGGATCAATATTGGTGGGTATGTGGATGTCCCAGCAGTGACTAAATATGCGAGTACCCTTCCAAATGTGGTTATGACAGATCGTAATTTATATACGTGTTCTGCGGATACTCAAGGGATAATAAAGGAAAAAATTGAAGAATATCACCTTAATCGAGTAATTGTAGCATCATGTACACCAAGAACTCATGAACCTTTATTCCAAGAAACAATAAGAGAAGCAGGATTGAATAGATACTTATTTCAAATGGCTAATATAAGAGATCAGTGCTCTTGGGTTCATATGAACCAACCAGAAGAAGCCACCCAAAAAGCAAAGGATCTTGTGAGAATGGCTGTAAATAAAGCCAGACGAATAGCTCCAATTGATAGAATAAAGCTAGGTGTCACAAAGAAGGCAATGGTAATTGGTGGGGGGTTTAGTGGCATGACTGCTGCTCTAAATTTTGCGAGTCAAGAAATTGAAACTCACTTAGTTGAAAGAGAAGCAGAATTAGGTGGTTTTGCCAAACATATTTATCACACTCTTGAAGGAGGAGATGTCCAAGCTTATTTAAAAGAAATGATTGATAAAGTAAAATCTAATAAATTTATTCATGTTTATACTGAAGCTGAAATAGAAAGCCTAGATGGATATATTGGAAACTTTAAATCTTCAGTGATTTATGGGCCTAAGAAAGAGCGATCAGAATTTGAGCATGGTGTCGTTGTTCTAGCTACAGGTGCAAAGGAATATGAACCAAAAGAGTTTTTATATGGTCAAAATAACAGTGTGGTTCTACAATCAAAGTTTGAAGAAATGTTAAACACTGATAGTGTTCTTAAAGATAAAAAATCCATTGTAATGATTCAATGTGTTGGCTCAAGAAACGATGAACACCCCTATTGTAGTAAAATGTGTTGCGCAGAAGCTATTAAAAATGCTCTCCTAGTAAAGAAATTAAATCCATCTACAGAAGTAACAATTCTATTTCGAGATATTAGAACATATGGATTTAAAGAAAAATATTATAGACAAGCAAGAGAAGAAGGAGTCATTTTTCTTCGATATGATGAAAATAGTCCTCCAGAGATTGTTGCTGAGGATTCTATATTAAATGTTAAAGTAAAAACCACAAAAGCGGGAGATTTATCAATCCCCACAGATTTATTAGTATTGAGTGTGGGAATTGTAGCATCTCATGAAGAAAATGAAGAACTTGCTAAAATGTTAAAAGTACCTTTAAATGATGATAATTTTTATTTAGAAGCCCATGTTAAGCTTCGTCCTGTAGATTTTGCTACAGAAGGAGTATTTGTTGCGGGACTAGCTCACTGTCCAAAAACGATTGAAGATTCAATTTCACAAGCTAATGCTGCTGTTTCAAGAGCATGTACTATTCTTTCTAAGGATGAAATCGAAGCGGAAGGAAAGACAGCAGTAATAGATATGTCTCGTTGTATTGGTTGCGGAATGTGTGTAGAAAATTGCGCATATAATGCAATAGAGTTAATTGAAGATAGACGTTTTGGATTAGTAGCATCAATTAATCAAGCATTATGTAAAGGATGTGGAGCTTGTAGTGGGAATTGTCGATGCAGTGCCATCGATATTTTAGGATTTACAAGTGAACAAATATATGAAATGATAACAGGTCGTATAGGTTAAAATTAAAGAGGTTAATAAAAATGACAGAAACCGTTTTGGAAGAAAAGAAAGTTGATGAGAATTGGGAACCAAAGATAATTGCCTTCTTATGTAATTGGTGCTCTTATGCCGGTGCTGATCTAGCAGGTGTAAGTAGAATTCAATATCCTCCTAATATAAGAATCGTTCGTGTCCCGTGTAGTGGACGCATCAATCCTTACTTCATAATAAAGAGTTTGTGTGATGGTTGGGATGGTGTACTCGTGAGTGGTTGCCATCCTGGAGATTGCCACTATATTAGTGGAAATCTAGTAGCCCGAAGGCGATTTGCAATTTTAAAAGAACTTTTAGAATTTTTTGGGATTGAGTCTGGGAGGGTTAATTTTATGTGGGCTTCAGCTGCTGAAGGAGAACGTTTTGCAGTGTTAGTTAGGAAAGCTACGAAAATAGTTAAAGAATTGGGACCAAATATAAAATTTCAAAAGGAGTGGTAAGAAATGGGTATTGAAGCAGAAAATAAGGAAATAACAAATGCAATTAGAGAAAATGTTAAAAAATTGTTAAGTGAAAATCAAGTAGATGTGGTAATTGGTTATTCTGAAGGCACTGTACCTTTAAGTTCAACTCCAATTATCATTAGGAAAGAAGAGGATGCAGACAAATTAATATGGAATAATTTATGTTATATCAATTTAGCGAGATATCTAGCTCCTTTGATGCCTCAACTTTGTAATTCTGAGGGAAATTCATTGAAAATAGGGATTGTTGCCAAAGGATGTGTCGGGAGAGCAGTGAACCTTTTAGCTGCTGAGAAGCAAGTCGATCTAAACAATATAAAGATGATTGGATTTAATTGCAATGGAAATGTTAATAGAAGTAAAATCGATCTAGAAATTGGGGAAAAAGAAATTCTTGATGTTTCAGTTTCTGGGGACGATATTATTGTAAAAGGGAAAGATTGGGAGAAAAAATTTGCTTATGATCAATATATTAATGAACTCTGTAAGGTATGCCAAATTAAATCTCCTTCTGCCACTGAAACGTCCTGTGTTGGTGAGTGTCAGGAACTAAATTCAATTCATGATGAATTTGCAGATATCGCGGAATTTGAATCAAAATCTGCTGATGAGAAATGGGGGTATATTAAAGATGCTTTACAAGTATGTACCCTATGTTACAGTTGTCGTCAAGCTTGTCCAGTTTGTTATTGTAATCTTTGTTTTGTAGACCAAAATAAACCAATATGGTTTGGAAAAACAACTGAATTTACAGATATATTCACATTTCATTTAATCCGCGCAACCCATATAGCTGGTAGATGTGTTGCATGTGGTGCGTGTTCATCAGTATGTCCTGTGGGCATTGATTTGAATTTGATCACAAGGAAATTAGAGAAAATTGTAAAAGAAAGGTTTGATTATACATCTGGTTTGAGTGCAGATACAGTTCCTCCCATGATGGAATTCAGTATGGATGATGAAGAAGAATTTATGTTGGAGGAAGATTAAAAAAGGTGAGATAAAGAATGGAACAAAAAAAATTGAAAAAGGATCAAATAGGAAAATTGTATAATGAGCTTACAGCAGAGTATGATTTCTATGCTCCTATTAATAAAAAGGGAAATATAGCTTTTGAAAAGATTGAAAATCCAGATGATATAGTCTTGGATTATTTGAATTCAAAAATACCTCCAAAATCTGTGTTATTTCCTCAAAATGAAGTGCTATTTGAATACTCTTTAGATGCGAAGGATGTTGAAATTACTGATAGGCAAGATTTAGATCAAAAGATCTTGATCTTTGGAATCCGTCCTTGTGATGCTTATAGTTTTGAATTATTTGCTAACTTCTTCTCATTTCATGGGAATTGGAAGGATGAAATCTACTTAAAGAAGAAAGAAAATTCATTACTTATTGGAATCGGCTGCAATACTCCAAGAAGTACATGTTTTTGTACATCTGTGAATGGAAATCCATTTAACAAAGAAAATATGGATATTTTTCTGACTGATTTAGGAGATGAATATTTAGTCGAAGGAATCAGTGATAAAGGGAAAGAGTTAGTTCAGAAGTTGTCATGGCTTTCTGAAGCTTCAAAAAATGATCTGAAAAAGGCTGAAGATTTGGCTAAACAGGCAGAAGAATCAATAACTACAAATATTGATGTTGATAAAATTGTTGACAATTTATCAACGAGTTTTGAAGATCCCGTATGGGATGAAATAAGTGAGTCTTGTATTGGATGCGGTTCTTGTGCTTATTTATGTCCTACATGTACTTGCTTTGATGTTATTGATGAAACTGATCAATATAATAATCGCGGGAGAAGAATTAGAATTTGGGATACTTGTCAATCCTGCCTTTATACACAGGAAACAAGTGGTCATAATCCAAGAAATACTAAAATTCAACGTTGTCGAAATCGAATCATGCATAAGTTCAGCTATTATCCAACAAATTATGATTTATTAGGATGCGTTGGTTGTGGGAGATGTATATCTGTTTGCCCAGCTAACAATGATCTTCGAGTTATATTAAATAAAATAAAAAAAATAGAAAAAAAGGAGGGTGAAAAAGTAAGTGCCTAATCCTTACATACCTTATCTTACAAAAGTTAAATCAATAGTCTCTGAAAATAAAGTAAATGATATCAAGACTATCGAATTGGAATTTAATAAAGAAGAAGACTACAAAAATTTTGATTATATTCCAGGGCAATTTGCTGAAATTAGTTTAATTGGAAAAGGTGAATGCCCAATTGGTATTGCATCATCTCCTACGGAAGAAGGGACCATTAAATTTACGATAAAAAAAATGGGAACAGTAACCTCTGCATTTCATAGTTGTGAAATAGGAGATACCGTTGGGATAAGAGGTCCTTGCGGAAACGGTTGGCCGGTAGAAGAAATGAAAGGAAAGAATATTGTGGTTATCGGAGGAGGTTTCGCATTTTCAACGCTCCGATCACTTGTAATTTATTTACTTGATGAGAAACATCGAAAAGATTATGGTGATATTACAGTTATTTATGGAAACCGTGATCCAGGAGAAGTATTATACCAAAATGTGTTAGATGAATGGAAAAAACGAGATGATATTAAGGTAGTTTTAACCATTGATCGTGAAGCAGAGGGATGGACAGAAGAAGTAGGATTTGTTGCCCCAATTGTGAAAAAAGTTGCTCCAAGTTCCGACAATGCTATAGCCGTTGTTTGTGGGCCACCAATAATGATTAAAACAACAATAGCAGTTATGGAAGAGCTAAATTGGGGGCCAGAGGCAATTCTTAACTCCCTCGAAGCGAGAATGAAGTGTGGAATTGGCAAGTGTGGACGTTGTAATATCGGGAACAAGTTTATATGTACTGATGGTCCAGTTTTTTCTCTCGCTGAGCTTAAAGAACTACCAGATGAATATTAAATTAAAAATTAAATCAAGTTAAAAAAATAGGTGAAAAAAGTTGACTGTTAGTCCGGTCTCAAAAACATTTGAAGATTTAATAACAGAAGTCCATGAAAAAGGATTATGTGGAGAATGTGGTGGATGTGTTAGTTTCTGTTCAGCAGGTGAAATTAAAGCAATTGAGATGTCAGAATCAGGACCTCCTAAATATATTGACAAAGATAAATGTCTTAAATGTGGTATTTGTTATTTTGTATGTCCTCAAACCCATGTGTTAAATGAACAGTTAAACAGGCAGTATAGTTATATTCCTCCTATAGGAAATCAAATAAAAATCGCTTCATGTCATGCTACTTCTGAACAGATTAGAGAGAGAGCAACTGATGGTGGTGCTGTTACAGCAATTCTAAATTATCTATTAGACAATAAGTTAATCGATGGTGCAGTGGTTTGTAAGAGGAAAGGCCCGTTTAATCGAGTTTCTTTTTTGGCTACTAATAAAGATGATTTACTCGAAGCTGCAGGTTCCCATTTTGATTTTTCTAGTCAAGTAGTTGGATTGGAAAATTATAATACATTCATACCTGCTAATGTCGCTTTGAAAAAAGTTAGAAGTTCTGATTTATTAAACATTGCTCTTGTTGGTACGCCATGTCAAATTAATTCAATTAGAAAAATGCAAGCATTAAGTATACTCCCTGCACATATAGTTAAGTATACTTTCGGTTTGTTTTGTTATCTTAACTTCTCATTCCATGATGAAGATAGGCAAAAACTAGAAGAAAAATTTAATTTTTCATTTCAAGATGTTGATAGTATGAATGTACGTGAGCATCTTATTCTATATTTCAAAGATGGTAACACATTGACAATTCCGTTTTCAGATTTACATGAAATTGGTCGTCCTGCTTGTTATGCATGTGCTGATTTTTCCAATATTTATGCTGATATTTCTTTTGGTGGACTTGGTTCACCAGAAAAATTAACTACTGCAATAATCAGAACTAAAGTTGGTGAAAAAGTCTATATTAATGCTTTAAATAAGGGGTATATTAAAGAACCAGTTGAAGTGAATAGACCAAATAATAAAATGGAAATATTGGCTAAAGTAAAGGAATGGTCTAATAAGAAAATAGAACGAGCTGAAGAAACTCTAAAAAATAAATAGATCTCTATTTTTCTCCTTTTAATTTATTTCTTTGTATTATATGTCAACTTAATTATGAGGTTCTATAGAACTATTTAATTTTTTTTCGCTTAACAATTCCAAGTATCTTTTTTGATATGATGCTTGTCTGTATTGTCTTAAATATTCCCATACCTCGCGTTTCATTTCCAATTTTTCATTCTTCATTTTAATATACTTATTGTTTTTTCTTCTTGAATGAAAAATAAAGTCTAGATTATATAATATTTAATGAGCCCAGTTTTTAAGAAAACCATTCTATGCTATAGCTCAAAGATATTACCAGTATTATAGATTGTACTCTCTAAATCGAGTAAAATTGCCCCACCTGAAGCAATTTCTACAGCATAATTTATCCCTTCTAACACTCTATTCATCATAAATTCATACGCAGTAAAACAATCTTTAAGTTGATCCATATGATTTTCAGCAAAGCATTGAGAGATTGCAGGTATGAGTTCTGGAATGAAATCCTGACTTATCATTATCTCCTCAGCATCAATATTAGCTTCTTTTGCTAATGTGAAAGGATTATATACATCCATTTGAGCAAACATTACTCTACAAACAAATAATGATGCTTTAATCTCTTTCATAATAAATTTAATTCTATTTTTATCATCAAGGAACTTTTTAAAAGTGATGGCATTAATTATATCTTCATTAGTTATGGTATCGGATGTATCCATTAATTCGCTTACCCTCTCCGACATTCTTTTTGAAGATAACATAAGTTTAAGATTCATTTCATTTTTATGGTAATAATCCTCATAAAAAGCAGAAAGGAAAGAATGCGCCCCCAGACTACTTTGGTCTTTTGAGCTATCTAAATTATAACTTTTATCTTTAAATTTATCCATAAAATTCTTGATAATTAAAAATTTTAATTTCAGTCGGTGTAACGCAAAAAATAAGCATAGCCTTGTTTTGGTATACGCTTCTACATTTCCCATTCTAAATCTATCATGATGTTCCCTAGCATACATTACAATGGGTTTTAATTTACTTACTACAACATCAACAAAATATTCAATGATGTGTTCAAGTGGATGACACTCTATCACATGAAATTTTTCTATTAATTTGTGGCTCGTGGGTTGACTTTGGGGTAATTCCTTGATGTCATCATAATTATAATATTCAAGAAATAATGACGTTAACGCCTCCATTTCTAAAACTGTTCGACAAGGAATAAAAACCTTATTTAAATCATATAATATTGTTCCACTTTCTGGCAAGTCTTTGAATCCTCTTTAGTGATAATTCTAATAATTAGGGAAATACCCTCTTTCTTATCAAGTTACTATTTAGTTTATCAATTAAATAAATTTTCTCATTAATTTTTCATAAAATAACTTTATTTTTCTTTAACTTTTTATCCTTTATAATATTCGTTTAGGTATTCAATCTTTGAAAAAAAAGTCAAAACCCATAATTTTTTATAACAATATTTTTCTATTTCTAAAAGATTGCACACTATTTGTTATAAAACCATAAAATATTAGAAATATGATTAGATTGTAATACGCTAATGGATCAGTTGAGTACTCTAAGATTTTTTATAACCTATTTATAAATCCTTTAAAAATAGGGTAGTTTTTGTTTCTGGTTTAAAAAAATTTATAAATACATAATTTATTAGATTATTAAATTTTGTATTTTACCCATAAATTGTTCTGTAAAAAACAATTTTTTGATAAAAATATAAAAATTAGAATTAACACAAGTAATATAAAATATACATCTAAAAATATAATTCAAAATATATAAAAATTAAATTAAGAGCTGAATTAGAAATATGGCAGAGGAAGAAAGCTTTTTGAACGCAAAAGCCTTGGTCGTTGATAATGGTACCGGAATCTCCAAAAATGGATTTGCTGGTGAAGATCAACCAAGGTCAGTCTTCCCTACACTAATTGGATATCCCAAATATGAAAGCATCATGACTGATGTTGAGCACTATACTCGGGAATATTATATTGGTGAGGAAGCTATGCAATTAAAAGGCGTTTTAAAGTTAATGTTCCCTGTTGAACATGGTATCATTGAAGACTGGACTGCTATGGAGAAAATCTGGCATTATAC
>JAEOTW010000108.1 GCA_016839655.1 Promethearchaeota archaeon
ACAAATTAGAAAGGTAATCAACATCTGATTATATTGTCTATTTATATCTATTTATTAGTATAGTTTCTAAACTAGTCAATAGATGTTATGTAAATGAAAAAGAAAAAAAAAGAAAATTAGTATAATTAAATCTTTTCAATTTTTGCTGCGCATACTTTATATTCTGGGATTTTCGCTATGGGATCGACAGCATTTATCGTAAGAACATTAGCTGGAGCTTCTTCAAAGTGGAATGGAATAAATATTAAACCTTTTTTAACCCGATCTGTTACTTTCGTTTTAATTGTAATTTCTCCACGGCGAGTCTTAACTTTAACTTTCTGTCCATCTACGATATTCATATCAACCGCATCTTGAGGAGAAACTTCAACATATCCTTCAGGAACTCTTGCATTTAAAGTTGCGGATCTTCTACTCATTGTTCCCGTATGATAATGCCAGAGCATCCTTCCCGTCGACAAGATTAGAGGATAATCATTATCAGGTAATTCTGCTGGTTCTTTAAATGGGATTGCATGAAAATGCCCTTTGCCTCTCGAGAATTTGCCGTCTTTATGTAAATAAATAGTTCCAGGGTGATTTTCATCAGGACAAGGCCATTGAAAACCTTCATCTGTAGCATTTAACCTTTCCCATGTAATTCCACAATATATAGGGGTCACTCTATTTATTTCTGAAAGAATTTCTTTTGGATGGGAATATGATAGTCCATCATAACCCATAGCTTTCGCAATTAAGCCAATAATTTCCCAATCATGTTTAGAATTTCCTATAGGAGGAATTACTTGTCTTATCAATTGAATTCTTCTTTCAGTACTGGTGAAAGTTCCATCGGTTTCAGCAAAAGAAGCAGCAGGTAAGACTATATCAGCTAATTCTGTTGTAGGGGTTGGAAAAATATCTTGCACAACGAGGAATACCTTTTTTAAGCCTTTTCTTACATGATTAATGTCGGGATCGCTCATCATGGGATTTTCTCCCATTACGTACAATCCTTTTAAATTACCATCACAGGCTTCATTTATCATCTCAGTAACGGTGAGACCAACTTTATCATCCATTTCATTTACATCAATCCCCCATTCTTTTGCCATCTTTTCACGTTTATCAGCCTCAACAACCTTTTGATAACCAGAAAATACATTCGATAATGCTCCAAGATCACACGCACCTTGAACATTTTGTTGTCCCCGTAAAGGATTGACACCCGTACCCCATTTTCCCATATTTCCGCATAACATTTGAAGATTTGCAGTGCTTTTAACATTGTCTACACCTGTAGTGTGCTGTGTTATTCCCATCGAATATATCAAGGATACTGCTTTTCCGTTTCCAATAATTCTTGCTGCATCAATAATCTTTTCTTTTTTAACACCAGTTATTTCAGCTGCTTTCTCTGGAGTCATTTTCATGACTTCTTCTTTAAATTCTTCAAAATTCTCACAGTAATTGTCAATAAATTCTTTATCATAAAGATTTTCTTTTATAATAACATTCATCATGCCATTCATAAGTGCTACATCCGTTCCAGGTCTCTGGTTCATCTCAATACCATCATGATCTGTTGCCAATTCAGATAAAGGAATGGTACGAGGATCTGCGACAATGATTTTTGCGCCTTTAGATAAAGCGGTTAATACTCTTTTTCCTATGAGGGGATGTTGTTCATTAGTATTAGATCCAGTAATGAAAATAACATCAGCATCTGCAATTTCATCAATGGAATTAGTCATGGCACCAGATCCAAAAGCAGCAGCTAATCCAGCAACTGTGGAAGAGTGACATAGCCTTGCACAGTGATCTATATTATTAGTTTTGAATACGGTTCTAGCAAATTTTTGCATAACATAATTTTCTTCATTTGTGCATTTTGCAGAACTTAAAAATCCGAGTACCCTCTTATTTCCGGGATTTTCCTCCATTATCTTTTTAAAGTTCTCAGCAATGTAGCTTATCGCCTCATCCCAACTTACTTCTACTAACGTTCCATTTTTTCTGATCATGGGTTCAATAAGCCTATCCGGATGATGGATGAATTCATGGACATTCCACCCTTTGATACACAATTTTCCTAGTCCCGGATTAAATCCATCTCGGACTGGTTTGGTATCAACAATTTTTCCATCCTGAACTTTTAAATATATTTGGCAACCTGTACCACAATACACACAAGTCGTTTTTACTTTCTCCACTTTACATTACCTCCCATACTTTTATTTCTGGTTTAATTCTATGTGTTTTATATCCAATTTCATCCAAACTCTTACCCATGGCTAATCCTATCAATTCAACCGCGTACATTACAGGAATTTTAGAATCTTTGAGTTCAGGATAATCCCTCGATGCCATAATCTGTCCCATATCAAATTGTATAAAGCAAAAAGGACATCCAGTACTTAAAATGTGTGCTCCAGTATGATTTTTTATATCGAGTAGTTTATTTGCAATACATTTATTATTAGCTTCTTTATCACCAACTAAATTTAATGCAACACCACAGCAATCCACCTTAGTTATATAATCGACTGCGGTGGCTCCCAACGCTGAAACAAATTTATCGTATTCTTGTGGATCAGTGGGGTCATCATATTTAAGAATCTCATCTGGCATCAGTAAATGGCACCCAGGATGACTCGCAACTTTTAAACCATGTAAAGGCTTTTTAACTTTACTCTTTAAATTCTCATATCCTAGATCTTCCTTAATTACCTGCATTAGATGTTTAACCTTAACGGTACCTTTATACTCTTTACCGATTTCCTTTAATACATTATTTACAGCAGCTTTTAATTCTACACTCTTTTGTAATTTTGCGTTAGTTATTGCTAAGGTATTTAAACAACCGTTACAAAGCGTCATAATGTCCATTCCTTTCTCTTCAGCAATTGCTAAATTTCTTGCAGCAACAGCTAACCAGAAATAATGATTTGCCCCTTCAAGCTGAACTGGATCTGGACAACAAGAAAACTGTTCTTCTTCCTGCAGCTCGATCCCTATTTCAGGAAGAATATCTAAAGCAAGTTTTTCCACATTTGGTAACTTAGCTGGTATAGTACACCCTTTAAAAAATAGATATTTAGGCATAATTTAAGCAACCTCCGTTTTAAAAGCAGTTCTTTCTGCAATTATTCTTAATTCTTTAATTACATTCTCATTTGCAGATAATTCTTTTAAGCCTATTTTTTTCCTGTCAGCATTAACTTTAGCACCAGTTTCATACGCAATGCCCGTATTTAAGACTTGTTTTGCTAAAGCATAAACAGAACTTGGAGCTAAACCTCTCTGATAAGATAACTGTTTCAAGTTCGTAAATACTTCAGCGGGTTCCGCATCTTGAGGGCATACCATGATGCATTTTTCACAATTACTACACATCCACACATCTTTCAATGTTGTAGATTCTTCTGCTCCATAGAGCTGTGAAATGAAAGCATCTTCAATATTATATCTACTGACATTCATAGTGACGGGACAAAATAAAGCACAGGCCGAACATTTAAAACAGACAGCAACTTCAGGGTTTTTTTCTATTATTTCATCCTTATCGTATTTTATTCTAATTACTTCCATAAAATTTCTACACTTCTTTAATGTGATTTTTTGTTAAAATATTTAATATGTATTCTAATAAGTAATCCAATTTAAGCTATTAGATTAGACCATTCAGTTAGACAAGTTTATAGGATACTGATAACTTCTAAATTTGAACCAAAAATTTTTTACTGCTAGAATTTTCTATCCTTTCTCTTCATGAGAGTTCGGATTTCGAACTATTGAATAATTATCGGTTCGATAATTTTGAATTTTCTAAGAGCCGTTATCAAAATTCTGGTAAAAAAATTTAAAAATAAACCATAATTCCTTTTTGCATTCTTTAATAAAAGAATAATTAAAAAAAAAAAATAAAAAGAGGATAAATTATGTCTTGTATAGATCCTACAATTAATGCTATTTCGAATGCGGGATCTGGTAAAACCAAACAATCATTTGCAGTTAACTTACTTACGGGTTGGAATGCAGGAGCGTTCATTGCTATAGGTGCCACACTAGCAACTATTTCGGCCATAAAAGTAAGTGCGGCTTGGAGTAATTTTATCTTTGCGGCAGTGTTCCCCATTGGTCTTATCGGTATTATCTTTATGGGAGGAGCCGATCTCTTTACTGGAGATTGCATGATTACCCCTTTAGCATGTTACACGCGAAAGTCAAAAATGAATGAAGTATTTAGAAATTGGTTTTTAGCTCTTGGAGGAAATCTGATAGGATCCATTTGTTGGGCTTGGATTGTTGCCTTTTCTTTAATATATGGAGGGAGTATAACGGCAGGTGCTGCTACTAAAGCGATCGCTGTGGCAAATGGAAAAGTTGCATTAGTGGGGCAAGATTTCATTGGTGGATTTTCCGTGATGGTATTTAAAGGTATAATCTGTAATTTATTGGTTAATTTTGCGATATATCAAGCCACTAAATCTAATGAAAATCTAATGGCAAAAGTGTTCAACATATGGTTTCCTATAATGGCATTCGTCATGGTTGGATCCGAGCACCTTATAGCGAATATGTTCTTCATACCTGTTGGAATCTTCTCAGGAGCTCCGATAACGTGGACTCAGACCTTCATTTCCAATTTTCTACCAGTCTTATTAGGAAACATGATTGGGGGATATGTATTCATGGGATTGAATTATTGGTTTACAACTGGAAGCCATGATGTCAACGATCCCGAAGGAACCGTACATTCTGATGCAAAACGTATAGGGAGAGCTATTAAAATGTTAGTTCCCTTAATAATCGGTTTTGTAATTTTAGCTTTAGCCTATATCATTGTACCCGCAGGAATCTCCATGATTATGGAAATAGGTATTACACCAACTGATGGCTATGCACGTATAGACTTAATGCAACCTGCAAATCTAATGCTAGGTAATGTGATGACAACTGTCATAATTCCGGTTGTAATTATTGTATATACGATTCTAATAAGTATAGTATTAAGAATAGTGTTCAGAAAAGCCGTAAAACTTAGAAAATAGAAAAGAAATACTACAACATTTTTTTTTATTATTATCTTAAAAATTAAATATAGGATGCATTATGTCGCAAGAAACAAAAGATAGGAAACAAGCTTTTAAAAAGATATCTATGATTTTAATAATTTTACTTGCAATCTTTATTATTCTCTCCGTTATCCTAGGTCTGATTTTTCCATTAGAAAAGGTCACCGCATTAATTATAACTTGCACAATAATTATTGGGGTTATAGTTATTGGATACTTGTATTACGGTCTTTTTAGGTTTGAGATTGTAAAGGCAACATCTGTAAACAAAATTATTGAAAAAAATTATAGAATTATCTTTATTTTGATAACAATTTTGACGTTAGTCGGTACAGGTTGTTTTTTTCTGGACTTATATCTAGTCGCAGGTGATATGACCCTACTTACTTGGGGAAGTTTTATATTAGGATTCATGGCTTTAATAATTTTAGGAATAGTAGCTGTTATCGGATTCTTTAAAATAGCGGAGGAAATAAAAGCGCAATTGTAATTTTTTTTTTTTAACATTATCTTTTTAAATATTTTTTATTTTATCTATCTAAAATTATTGTTTTTAATACAACCACTGGGATTAATTAAGAGTTATTTATTTATTTAAACAACATAAATGATTATAATGATGGAAAATATTAAAACTCGAAATGCCATTGTTCAACAATCGATAAAAGAATATCAGGTTCTTTTTAGATATCGCCCTGAGGATTATGGTTATTGGAATGAAAAAAGTGAAAAAGGTTTAACTCACTGTTATATTAAAGACGATGGGGAATTAATACCTTGGGTGGGGGAAAATATTTTAAAATCCTTTAATGAGGTCACATTAAACATTAAAGATGATACTTTTGACTCAAAATTTAAGAAAATGAGAGTTGCAAAGCGCGCTCCAAATTATTGGAGATTTTATTATACCACTGAACGAATAGTTGCAACCATTCCTTATGGAAAAACCTTAAAGATAGGAGATGCCGCCGAATTGTTTAAAAACACGTTAAAGCGACAACTTCACAAAAATCAGTATATTGTCACTCACTTACCTCATTCCATGCTCGCTGGGATTGTATTAAGGTTACAAGTGGGAAAATCGAAATGCAAACATATCGCTTTCGTGTATAAAAATAAATTAGTATCTCAAGATAGAATAGTCAATTATACATTGTATTTTTTTGAATATGGGGACTCAATTCAATCAGAAAAATTTTGTTTAAAAGTTAAAAATTTAGCATGTAATCTCCAACTAAAATTACTTCCAATAGCTAAAGAAAATAAGTTAATTTCTAACACTGATATGGAACTTATTCGATCCGAGGTATCTAAAAACTTAAAAAACAATAAGTTTGAAATAAGCTCAAGTAGAGAAAAATTTAGAGATTTTACGATAAAAACATTGTATGTTGGGGGAATGCCAAATCCAATTTTTCCTAGATCAAGCAGTAATATACCCTCCTTTCAAAGTGTTTATCGAGATAAATATCATCGTTATTCTTAAACCATTATTGTTAAATCATATTATTTGATTCACCTGAACTATAGGTTTGTTCATTGCTTCTAATAACTAATAAATTATAACTCAAATTTATTTAATTAGATTAACTCATTAAGCAAAATGTGAAAAAATCTTTATTTATTATTCTCTCTAATTAAATGTGGAGATCTTATCAATTATCCTGTAAAGTTATAGGAAAAAGTTGCTAGCTGGAATTTAATTGCAACAAAAGAAAGGATAAAATCTTCCTATTTTTTCATTTTTTATTAATACTTCAATTATAGAATTTAATTTTAATCATTAATCTTGAAAACAATGCATAATGTTTGAAATTAAAACAAAAACATAAATTCTTATAATATTTGAATCCTATTTCTCCTTATGAGTATGAAGAAAGTGAGTTCGAGTGTTATTCGATTAGCACATGGAGCTGGAGGGGTATTACAAGAAGAACTGATTAATTTCATTACGCGTAACATTACTTATAAGAAGATAGGTAAAGGAATCGGAGTAGAAGAATTGGATGATGGTGCTACCATTCCTTTAGAAGATTATGATCAAGAAATTGTAGTTACTGCTGATGGGCATACTATTTATCCTCTATTTTTTCCCGGAGGAGACTTAGGAACATTAAGTGTTTGTGGAACTGTTAATGATCTGATAATGATGGGTGCTGAACCCTTAGCTTTGACATCGATGGTAATCATAGAAGAAGGATTCAAATTTAGTCAATTGGAAAGAATAGTTAATTCAATGAATTTAATGGCAAAAGAGGCTAATATTGCGATAATTGCGGGGGATACTAAAGTAATGCCGAGGGGAACATTAAATGAGTTAATTATTGCGACAACTGGCATTGGAATTAAGGATAAAAACATAAAAGTTTTAGACAACAACATTAGAACTGGAGATCATATCATCCTAACTGGAAGTATTGGAGATCATGGGACAGCATTAATCGCTTCACGAGAAGGATTGAATATATCTACTGATTTGAAATCAGATGTCTCACTACTACTCGAAATCTATAATGTATTGAAGTCTGATATTAGTAATAATTATATCCATGCAATGAAGGATCCCACACGCGGAGGAATAGCTGCTGCTTTGAATAATTGGGCAGTAAAATCAAATATTAGTATTTGGATTGATGAAGAAAAAATCCCGATTAAAAAACAAGTTGAAGCAATATGCGATATGTTAGGTTTAGATCCTTACAACATTGCAAGTGAAGGAAGAGCTCTCTTGGCAGTAGATCCAAATCATTCTGAAAGTATCTTAGAGAAAATAAAGGCAACCCAGATTGGCAAAGAAGCGGAAATAATTGGTGAAGTAAGAGCTGAAAATCCTAAACGAGTGTTCTTAAAAACAATTGTTGGTGGTACTCGATTTGTAGATATGCCACTAGGAGAACCAATCCCCAGAATTTGTTAATAGGTGAAAATATGGATATTCCCGGTTTGGATGTTTTAAGAAACAAAGAATTTACCAATAAAATTATTAAGTCAATTATTAAAACTTTTAAAGAAATAGGTAAACCAGTTAAATTGATGCATGTTTGTGGAACTCATGAACATACAATTTCTAAATATGGATTAAGAACTCTATTACCTAAAGAAATTGAAATATTATCGGGTCCAGGATGCCCAGTATGTGTATGTCCTGCTGCTGATATTGATAAAGCGATTGAGCTTGGAAAACGAAATGATACGATAATAACAACTTTTGGAGATATGATCAGAGTTCCTGCTACAAATATCTCTCTTGCTGAACTTAAAGCAAGAGGTTCTGATGTACGTATTATATATGGGCCAAATGATGCTGTTAAAATAGCTAAGGAAAATCCAGATAAAGAGGTGATATTTTTTGCAATAGGATTTGAAACAACAGTCCCATTAATAGGATACGAATTACAATCTGGGCCGCCTTCAAATTTTTCAGTAATATGTGCTCATAAGTTAATACCGGCGGCTTTAGAACTTTTAATGAGTCAATCTCAATTAAAAATTGATGGTTTTATTTCCCCTGGGCACGTATCAACCATAATAGGTTTAAAACCATATGAAATATTTTCTCAGGGCTATCACATTCCTAATGTCATTACGGGATTTGAGCCAAATGATGTATTACTCTCAATCCTAATGCTTTTGAAGCAGGTGAGAGATAAAAAATATGATACTTTAAATGAATACTCTAGAGTTGTGAAACCCGAAGGGAATATAATCGCTCAAAAGATAATAGAAGATGTGTTTGAACCTGTCTCATCTCCATGGAGAGGTATCGGGAGAGTTAATGATGGTGGATTGATTATTAGAGAGGAATACAGCCAATTTGACGCTGACCAAAAGTATAATATAAAAATCTCAAAATCTCAAGATATTCCTCCTGGCTGTTCTTGTCATCTTGTTATGGTTGGAAAATTATATCCTTATGAGTGTAAATTGTTTAGGAAAGAATGCACTCCAATTAATCCGATTGGACCATGTATGGTTTCAATGGAAGGAACTTGTAGTATTTATTACAAATTTCATGAAAGATAATAATAGTCTTGTAGAAGAATGTCAAAAACAACAAAACTATATTTTAAATTAGAGATGAAAAATCTTAAACTGAACATGGAAAACATGATTAATATTTGTCAGTTCCCCACGAATCTATAGCAGGAAAATTACATCGATATCCTTTTCTATAATTTTTATTAAAATATGTTTTTACATACATTCCTCATATTTTTTTATCGAGATCTACCCGAGTTAGTCCTTGGGATTTAGAATTTGAAGAAAAATTTTCAGTGTTATAATCGAGACTACATTTCCAAAAATAAGGTTTTTTTTTAAGGTATAAAGATCTATCTTCTACATACTCTTGCATCCAAGGTACAAGATAAATATCATCTTTCCCTTCAAAATAATTAATCAGATATTTTAGTCCAGATTCAAAAATTCCTTCACTTGCTGCCCAATATCCCCCCAATAACTTACGAGCACAATTAAAATACGCCCTTTTAAATCTCTTACTGTTGGCTATTTATAGTCATTTCTAAAACAAAAGCATAATTTAATAATATTTAACATAATAAAATATTAGTTTTTTTAGTGATTATTTAATTAATTAAATTTGAAAAAGAAATAGAAAACTTGAAGGCAATTATTTGAAAAGTTTTAAAACTATAGAAATTAGGATTACTGGAATTGTTCAAGGAGTAGGTTTTAGGCCATTTTTATATAATCTAGCACATAATCTAAATCTTAAAGGCTATATATTAAATCAAGGAAATGCTGGAGTAAGATTGATTTTACAAGGGAATTCTCAAAATATTAAAAAATTTTTAAAAAATATTGATATAGAGAAACCAAAAATTTCTTTCATTGAAGAGATTAAGACTAATTATTTAGATTTTCAAAAAGAATTTAATAAATTAGAGATAAGGAAAAGTGAAAAAGGACGCGGAGTTAGTCTAACTCTTCCACCAGATATAGCAATCTGTAATGAATGCCTAAAAGATATGAATGATCCTCAAAAAAGGAAATATTATCAATATCCTTTTACCGCATGTGCCGTATGTGGTCCTAGATATACTACTGTAACTGAATTACCTTATGATAGAGAAAGAAGTACAATGATTAAATTTCCTTTCTGCAAGAAAGCTGACCCTGAATCCTGTATTCAAGAATATTCAGATTTTAAGAATCGAAGGTTTCATGCTCAAACATTTGCGTGCTCAGTTTGTGGACCTAATTATACATTATATAACAAACAAGGAGAAATAGTTAATGATGAGTCTTTAGATTCAATTTTAAAAGAAACAGCCAAGATGATTAATGAAGGAGAAATAATTGCTGTAAAAGGTATTGGAGGTACTCATCTCGTTTGTTTAGCAAATGATAACACCATCCTAAAACTTCGTGAAAGAAAAGGAGAAAGAAAATATAAGCCTTTTGCTATAATGATTCCTAATTTAAAAATGATTGAAAATGATATAATAATTTCAACTAAGGAAAAGGAATTAATAACTTCGTTTCGAAGGCCTATAGTTCTTTTAGAAAGAAAAGAATTAATTGATAAATCATTAATTAGTGAAAAAGTAGCTCCTGGGTTAAATAATGTAGGAATATTACTTCCATATTCGGGTATCCATCATTTGCTATTCCAATATATTGGTGAAAAACCTTTAATATATACAAGTGGGAATAAATCCTATATGCCTATGTCTATTGATAATAAAGACATATTCAGCCAACTTAAAGATTTAGCAGAATTATTTCTTCTTCATAATAGACCAATTTATCAAAGAGCTGATGATAGTGTTTTAAGAATTCATAACAATAAAGTGAAATTAATTAGAAGATCGAGAGGATATGTTCCAGAATATTTACCATTACCATTTGAAGTAGAAATACCTAGTGCTTTAGCTATGGGCCCCGAATTATCAGTCACAGGAGCAGTTTTAAGGAGAAATCGAATATTTCCTACTCAACATATCGGAAATGTTACTCATTTAGAAACGTACAATTTTCTTAAGGATGCTCTTTTTCATATGAAAAATCTTTTGCAAGTGAAAGATTCTGAATTAAAATTTATTGTTTGTGATGCCCATCCAGCTTTTATAACAACAAAATTAGGGAATGAATTAGCGAATCAATTTAATATTCCTCTATATTCAGTGCAACATCACTACGCTCATATTTTAGGTCTTATGGCAGAGAATAAAATCGGACCGGATGAAAAAATAATGGGTATAAGTACTGATGGTGTTGGTTATGGAGATGATGGTAATATTTGGGGTGGAGAAATTTTGCTAAGTTCTTATAATGATTATGAGCGGCTTGGTTTTTTAGAATATCAACCAATGATTGGAGGAG
>JAEOTW010000109.1 GCA_016839655.1 Promethearchaeota archaeon
AAACCGAAATAAAGATTATCAGAAGTGCAATTTCTTCAGGTACCTTTTGGAATTTACTCGAGAGTAGATCCCGGGTTCACCCAAATTTAAGAAGAGGTTTTGATAGATTACAGGAATACTCGAGATACTTAGCTTTGAATTCAGCTTCAACTAAAAGGAAGGGTATCTTGTTTACTTCTGAGTCTGATTTAAATCGACCTGAGATAATTCAACACAAAAATCGGCTTAGCAATCTTTCTGCAATAAAAAGAAAAAAGCTTTTACTTATTTCATTATTGAATGATGAAATTAAGGAAACATATGAGATTTACAAAATTATTAAGAGTTATATTAGTGGGCAACCGGATGTTTTGAAGAACTATGAAATTTGGTTTGTTGCTCCTTATTTTGGTCTTGTCCCAATTGAAGTCTGTGATATTTATCCGTTAACACAATCTGTATTGGTTAAGAGCATCTCTAAGGATAAATTGGAGGAAATTATCATTGATAGTATTAATTTCGTGAAGAAAAGATCATTTCAAGAAATAATATTACTTGGTGAAATTAGAGAATTTATAAGATTAGAGAAAGAAAGCAATTTATTATCAAATCTAAAAACTAAGGTTAAAACTTTTGGTTTTAGTATTTCTGAGGATAATATTAGTGAAGTATCAGATATTTTTGACATTATCTTTACTTGAACCGTTTTTTGTTGAGTTTTTATTCCTAAATTTTAGATGTATATTAGATGATCATGATTCAAGAATTATTACTTGTTAATATCACAAAGAACTGTTTTAGCACTTATAGCTCTAGACTTATCTTTACTCTTATCTCTAAAAGCGATTTTTGCACCCGAATTGAATTGGCAGACTGGACAGGATTTTCCAATATTACTATCTCAAGATACTTGCAGGAATTTGGTAAAGCAAGTTTAATAGAAAATGCCCCTGGAATTGTCTATTTATCTGATTTTGGAAGGAAAGTGTTTGAATCACTTGGTGATTTATTTCAAAAAGAAATTGAGATTGCTAATAATATCAATTATGATCTCTGAGTTATTGAGTTATTAATTTTGGAAGTTTTTCTCGGATTTCTCTCTTTAATTGATATTTTCGTTCGTTTCTATTTCCACTTCTAGTTAAGAATCCTTCTTGATATAATCTTGCAAGATATGTGCTTCCAGTTGTTATTTTTAATCTGATGTTGAATAGGTCCTGATAAGAATCACAGATATCATTTGTTGTAAACCAGGCTCCTGTCCCATATGCTGTTGAGAGTAGTAATTTTACTCGATCAAAAACTGGCATATCTAGTGCTTCTTCTAATGGTATATCAGGTGAATCTTCTAATGATCCAAGATTCTTTCCTAATATATTATTGGCTGAGACAACTAAGTTCTTTAGACTTTTTTCATCTAAAGTTCCTTCAAAAGTTATTGTGACTTTGTTATCCTGGTCGTCACTCATTTCAACTTTTATTTTTCTTTTACTCAATGGGTTGTCTCCAATAGAAGTAAAGGTTAGTTTACTTATATTCTATTTTAATATCTATATATTATGAGGATATTATATTTTTTTATGCTATTTTTTCCTTACTTATTACTATATGATTTTGGTTTTTAAGGACTTAGACCCGTATACTTCTATTGGAATAGATCATTTCCTTTAATAAATATCTATTTAACTAATCAAAAGATTAATATATTAGATTGAATCTTAAGTACCAAACTGAGATTGATATATAATAATAATTTTAGAGAGATTGTGCTATTAGGTTAAAAATAGAGTTTCCATTAGAAGAAACGGGGGGATACTAGAAAATTGATCCTGGGCAGGTAGAAACCCTTATTTTGTGAATAATTATTTACTATATTGTGAACATGAATATTATTTTTTTAATAAAGTAAAATAATCCGACAAAAACCCTCTTTTTTCATTATCATTTATTAAAACCCCTTAATTTCCAGTGGAAAATCAAACCAAATATGGATATTTCTTGTTTTGTTCACATGTTCACAGAAAAATTGTGAATTCACAAAAGATAAGGAGAAATCAGTTCTTTTGTGAAAAGAAAGCAGGAGAAACCTTCTTTTTTGTATAAATATTCAACAAAGAAGTGAATAATTATTTGTTTGTAGCCTTTTTTTATAAAATATCATCAAATTTTATCCCTTTTCTATGGAGAGATCTTACTTTTTAGCTGGTAATTCTGGTTTTATCTCGAGTAAAACACTTATTTGATCATACTTTTCTTGTATTTATGTGTATACTGTGTATATTGTGTATACTGTGTTCATGTGTATACACTGTTTTTGTGAATAACTTTAACAAAAAATCTCTTATTTCTTAAAAATCTTATGAGGGAAATATGTAGATAATAATACTTCTTATGTGCTTATTCTTACTTCTATCATCTTGTTATTATGATGTATTGGAGGTAATTATTTGTCTATTAGCTGGATTAACAAAATCCTTAGTAGAAAGAAGAAAAAAGACATAAGACTTGCGTTTTATGGTGAGGTAAATGCAGGAAAAACTACTTTGGCTAA
>JAEOTW010000110.1 GCA_016839655.1 Promethearchaeota archaeon
ATTTTTTTCTGCTTTTTCACATTGAGTTGCGATTTCTTTAATTGGTAAAAATGTACCTCCTCCTTGATACCTTAATAAAACTTTTTCGGCTTTTTTATAATCAGAAGTCCATGAACAAATATCCGCTTTATTAGAAAAATTAATTATACTAAATTTAACACCTTTATTTGCTGCATAGTGTAAAGAGGCAAACGCTGCTACTAAAGCAGTATGATATGGACCTTTTCCTCTGTTAGATCTTGATGTATAGTTCCAGCCCATAGATCCAGAAGAATCTAAGACTATTAATAAATCAGGAATCTGCTTTTCTATTAAATGCCCTGGTCCCTTTTCATATGCCCATTTTCTAGTAGTGATATTAGGTATTATTATTGGACTATTTAATAAACTCTGAACTACATCCAATTCTTCTATTCTATCACCTATCCGCCAGATTTCTGGATAAACCGGCAACTGTCCGCCTGGTTTTTCGTCATAAATTTTTATTTCAATGAGATTTTTTGCCAAGCCTCTATACCAAGTTCCCAAAGCATTTCCATCAATTAAAATCCCTGCTTGACGTGCAGGACCACCAAATTCGGAGTATGGAATATCTTTAGCAAATTCTTCTGATTTTTGTCTTAAAGCATCTTCATTACCTTCTTTTAATTTATCTGAATTTTTATTTTCTAATGGATTATCCATCATTTCGAGTACATCTTTGGGAACTTCTATAACTGCTCCTCCCGGACTTTTTCTCTTTTCTTTATTTTTATCTGTCAAGCCCCCAGTACCTATTAAAGTAAATGTTTCTTGTATTAAATTCTTCAAAGATCTCGCAACTTGAGATACTTTTTTTTCCCAAGTTGATTCATCTTCAAAATCTTTGAGTATTATTTTTGAAACTCTTTCTGCTAAGGAATCCATCTCATTAAGCTTCTCGTCATTAATTACATCTTTTTTCCACATTTTCTCATAAGTTTTAAAAAGAAATTTACTAAAATCACTAATTTTTCCTTTAGAGGTGATATATTTATAGGTTTGAGAAATTTCCCATTCAACAAGATTTGAATGTTTCTGGTATAATTTGGTATCAATTATTAAATCCGCGAAAATATTTACTACAATTGGTGCATAATTTTGGTTTACATGAGTCATAGCAGCTCTTAATAATTTAGCGTGTGTTAAACCATCATATGGAATGATTTGGTAATGGGATACTTCATGAAGGGAAATCATGTAAAAATAGTTAATATATTCTTGATCTTCTTTTAATAGTGGTGTATTAGCTAAATTCATGGTTATTTGCCATCTGTGTTCAGGATCGATATAAAATCCCTCAAGATGTGTATAATCAAATACATAATTTGGTTCATTTAGAGGAGGGTAATAAAATTCTTTTAACGTCTTAGCCCATGCAATATTAGCTAATTCTATTGTTTTTTTTTCTCTTTCGGTAAGTTGCTTCTTAACACTTTTCCCTTTTCGTTTTCTTGTTTGAAACATTTTAACATTAAATTCTTTTTATTCTTCCTTTTGAATATAATCAAAATTATCTAGTATTGTTCTCAATCTTAATGCTTCAGAACCTCCAGAAATTTGAATGTTTACCAATGATTCATCTTTGGTTCCGGTAACATTAATCTCTATTAGCATATCTTCAGTTCGGATTTGCTTAGTTTGCCTTTTACTAAATGCTTCCTTTAATGGCTGGTCTAAGTTAGAGAATTCAGCTGCAATATCAGCCCACACTTCCTTCCAGTCAGAATATTTAAAAAGATAATCGGTAACCGTTTGCCTGAATAGTTCTCGATTACACCATTCAATAAGGTCTCCTCTATTGGGGAAATCTATTTCTTCTAAAAGATTATTGCGAATTTCTGCCAATGTAGTAATATCCCCTTTTTTTGCAGCCTCTTGTATTTGTTGAGCAATCGGAGAATATTCCTCTTTATTAACCGAATTTACAAACGGAATTAAATCGTATTTTACGATTAAATCATTTTTTTCAAATTTCTTTAGTTCTGTCAAATCATTTTCTTTAGAATTTCCTCCTCGAAACCTATCTGCTATTTTATAGCAGGTTTCACGATTCTTAAATCTTTTCTGAATTGTTGTTAAAAGATTCTTGGAAAATTCATATTTATTCCCAAAATATGGTGATTTATCGAGTTCTCTCTTTACATACAATACTCTATGTGAAATTACAAAGGGTGCAATTGTATTGACAATATTAACATCAATCTTTTCTATTCCTAATAACCAAGCTAGAGCTTTAGAATATCTCAAAAGATCTTTTGCAACTCTTACACTTAGAATTGAATCGATTTTATTACAAATATTCTGGGCTGTATTGAAATGACAACCAGAGCACAATCCGGTACTTGGTTTTAGATCTTCAGTATTTCCCTTGTCAACCCTTGAGCATAACGTAAATTCTCTTATTATTGCATGTATATAATTGTTGACTTCAGGAGTAAAGGTGATCCTATTTACAAAGTACCAGATTTCCATTAACTCATCAATAGATAGAATTCTAGGAACTTGAATTAATTCGTCCATCCCTGAGTATTTTTCATCTTTACCAGTTAAGATTAGTTGTAAATCATGGCTTCCCGGCATTGATATTGGAACTGAAATTCCAAATCTATCTAAAAATGGTTGAGACAGTTCAAAAGTCCCAACATCATGAGGATTAATAGTCGCATATAAACAAAATTTATTGATATTCGCTATTGAATCGTAGTATTTAACTGTACCCTCAGCAAGTAATGATAATAAAATGTCTTGCGCGTATGGAGTTAGTCGGTTCACCTCATCAATAATTTTCCAAAAATTTGTGACAAATTGTCTCCATACGACCTCTTCTTCTCCATCTTTCATTAATTTTCCTAACTTTAAAGTACCAATCAGCTTCTCTTCAGTTAATTGGGGATGACCTCTAATAATTGAATTTTCAATCTCATTTAATGAATTTGCTGTAAACATCCTTCCTAGGAGCTTTACAAGAGTAGTTTTGCCCCCTCCATGACCACCAATTAATAGCATAGCGGAATTAGGAACTATTGCATTCAAAACGCATAAGGATAATATTTCGGGTAATTTTTTCGTAGAGACTTTTTTACTCTTTTCTCCTAAATATCTTATGCTCAGATCTTTGTAATGGACAAATAATTGATTAGCCTGAATTAGATTGATGATTTTCCATACTTTTTTTCTTAAGATCTCTTCTTCTCCTAATTTTGTCGACATTTAGATTAATCTCATAAGCTATTTAATATTAAATATTAAGCAGTTTGATTATTTAATTTTTTTCTTTAAAAAATTAATAAATCCGACATTATAAACCAAAATTTAAAGATATCAGGAATATTAGAGGAAAAAGAATTAGAATATCTTTTAATACAAAAAAATTAATCCTAATAGTTCAAAAATAGAATAAAAATAAAAAAGTAAAAAAAAAATTATCTTACAACATTCTGAAGTGCGAATCCAAGATTCTTAACAACTAATTGTCCTTTTTCTTTTCTTTTCATTTTTTTAACCTCTTTTAGAGTTTTTTATTAATTATAATACATATGCACTTCATAATATAGTTTTTATTATGAAACTTCTCTCGAAGTTCAAATCTCTCTAAAAGTTTTAAAATATTATTGAGGAATTGAATATATAATATTGCAGAATAATTTAACTATAAATCAGCCAGATAGGATAGATTTCCTATAATATAATCTGGTTGAACACCCCATTGTTTAAATAATTCTTTTTCATTTCTTCTCAAGTGATTAATTAAGCATGAAGAAATATTTGCTGCTTGAGCAGCTTTTATGTCATTAACTGAATCTCCTACCATAATAGCAGTACTTCTTCCAGAATTAAATTTAAATTTCTCCAAAATTGTAAGTATTCCTTTAGGAGAAGGCTTAGCAAATTCTTGATTATTGCCTCCCATACTAAATATGTCATGAAAAAACTCATTGATTTTGAAGTGTTTTAAGAAGTAATCTACGATATAATCTGATGTGTTTGAGCAAATAGCTAGCCTTTTATTTTCTTCATGATTATATATTTTTTCCAATAAGTTTTTAACATTTTTATATAATGAAAGCTGGTTATTCGCAAGAAGAATTTTTCTCTTTTTAAAATCAGTTTTATCATAGCATTTCCAGAAATCATTAGATTCAGGAATACCCCATTTCTTTAAAATCGGCTGAAAGTTTCCTCCAGAGAACCATAATTCTCTCCTTTTAATTTTACTGGGAATCCTTTTGACTCCAAGCTTTTTTAGTGTCTCAACTAATATTTGATCAGCATAAATTCCAATATTTCCAAGATCCAATAACGTTCCATCTAAATCAAATATGTAGTAATCGAATCTCATTTCAGAAATACCCTATATGTCCTAAATTTTTTCCATCTTCATCAAGTGCATGTACTAAACCTATGGATAGAGGCTTTTCTTCTTTATCTTTAGTTGATTTTGCTATATAATTTATGGTTTCAAATTTTAGAATGAAAGTACGATTACATTTTTTACATTTTATATGGATTTTCTCAATTTTTTTCTTTTCTTCCTCAACCACTTCCCTTTTAATAGGTTCTAGAAGATTTGGATCTTCATTATCACAGTTATTGAGAAAGCATTGATCTAAAGAAATTTTTTCCATTCCACGTCTTGCTAATGCTATAAAAGCATAGCTAGGATAATTTATCTCTTCTTTATCATCCATATTAAAAATAAAATTAGGTATCAATTAATCTTTATTGTTAATTTTTTTAATTTTGCTTTAATGCGGTCAAGCTTAATTATTATCCATACCTATCTTTAATTGACCTAAGATATGACAAATGAAAAAACAGAGTTCTCAAAGGAGACAATTGATCATATATCAAAATTAGCTTTAATCGATATATCTGAAGAAGAAAAAGAAAATTTGTCACAAGAATTAGGAGTTATTTTAAATTATTTTAAAAAATTAGATGAATTAGACTTAAGTAACGTGGATCCTACAACTCATCCAATAGATGGTTTAAAAAATGTCTTCAGAGAAGATGTTCCTTGGAAATCTCTTTCCAATGAAGAAGCTTTGAAAAATGCAAAACATAAAAAAGATGGTTATTTTAAAGCTCCAAGGATTTTGAAAGAATAACCAAATAACTACTTTTTATACTCATCAGTCAATGTTCTTATGGCTTCTGCCATATCTCTTAGTGCTTTTCTTCTTTCTGCTGGACTCATATTAGTAAAATCCTCTTCAAAATCAGTGCCTATTTTTTCTGTAGATGCCATATCTCGATATTTCTTATATACTAAACTGGTTATATATTTATCATAACGTTCTAGCGCCTTTCTTAATTTAGAGTTGTCTTTGATGTTATCCCAAAGTTCTAAGGTTTCTAATGATCTTAATCCAAGATCTATTCTAAACCAACTAATTGGAAATAGCAATTCTCTTTGAATACCCATCTCAATTATCGCTAAATTTTCTTCATCAATATAGAGATCTGGGATTTCGTCTTCTTGAAAAACAATATTATCACTCATAATATAAAGATTAGCTGCTCCACGGGAAGTACACACAATTCCGGTGGCAAAACCCTTAGCCATTCTTAAAATATTAGCTATATCTTCTAATTTTGAACCAGATATATGTAGATTTTTTTTTTTACTTCCTTGAAATTCCACATTTATTCTATAAGCTCCTTTCGTATCAGATACCAATTTTGGAAATAACTCCTTATCTCTTGTTTTTTTATGAGCTTCTAACAATTTATTTATAATTTCATAGTCTAATTTTAATCCAGGAATGATAGTATTTTGATTAAGAAAAGCATCTACTTCAAAATCAGCTATACCATAGAAAAGTTTTTCGTTATTTAGAATGTTGTATATGCTATCTACTATAGTTTTGACTAATGCTTCTGGATCTTCGCGGACAGAATCATACTCCTTTGTTTCGAAGGTATCGATTTGATCTTCTAAACCCTCTTCTTGATAGAAAGCACCCCAACTAAATTCACTAAAGATAACACCTTCTGAATATAAATTGTGATTAGCATCAATGCTCAAAATGCTTTTACTTCCTCCAAGTTCAACCCCTAATTTAGAACCAGAAGCTAATATCGCTGAAGGGGGATCTATAAATTCTATAGGCATAATTGGTTTATTTAGTATAATTTAAAATCTATTCTTCGAATATTACTTAATGAGGTATTCTAATAATTATAGATAGAATTTATATATATAATTAGTGAAATAAGTAGAAAAATACCATCTTATTATCTCAATCTTTAGTTTCAATATTCTTTTTTTTACGAAATTCAGAATATTTGGCTAAAACTGAAAAGCACTTTACTGGCATGTCCCATAAATCAAAAATAGGAAGATCTGAATTTATAAACTCTCTAACCCATGGATTATTATAACCTTGAGGACCAATATAAAAAATGGGGACATTCTTTTTTCTTACTGAGCGTTGTATCGGTTTTAGATAAAGTCTCTTCATCATTTCATTTGATATTTCAAATTCATCATATCTTTTGCCCCCAGAATTATTAATTATATTTAAAATTTCATCAAAGCCAAATACGGCATATATAATAATTCCGTCAATTTCACCCGAATTAATCATAGCTTTTGGAATTTTAATATAGATATTATATTGATTGAATTGAAAAGTTAGATCTAATGGATTATCTATATTTGCCACAGGTGGTACATATTTTTTTAAATTTTCTTTTAGTTCTTCGGAAAACTCAGGTACATCTAATCCTAATTTCTCAGCTACTTTTGCCATCATAGCTCCGCACCCTCCTGAATCTGTAATAATTCCCAATCTATTACCTTTAGGAATGACTTTATTGGAGAATGTTCGTAAATAATAAAGAAATTCTTTTATTGAATCTGTAGAAATTATCCCTGTCTCTCGAAATACAACCTCAAATATTTTATCATCTCCAGCAATTGAACCCGTATGACCCATTATTGATCGTGAAGCTGCTTCAGTTCCTCCTGCATATATTGCTACAATTGGCTTTTTAGGAGTTATTTCTTTTATTTTTTCTATGAATTCTTTACCTCTTTTGATTTCTTCTATATATAGCCCGATTACATCAGTTTGGGGATCATCCTTAAGAAAATCTAAAAAATCAACTAAATCAATATTCTCTTCATTTCCAATTGAAAACGTTTTTCCTATCTTAACTCCAATGTGATTGCAGAACCAAAAAATATGAGAGGCAACCGTCCCTGATTGGGCAATGATGGAAATATTGCCTCTCTCGGGAGTTTCATAAATCCACATAGTATTGAAGCATTTATCCTCAAATTCAGGATATTTATAAAATGCGTTATATATTCCCAAACAGTTTGGACCTATAAATCTAATATTATATTTTTCAGCAATATTTTGGATTTTTTGAGATAACTCTACCCCATCTGAACCAAACTCCCGAAATCCTCCAGATACAATAATTACACGTTTAACTCCCTTTTCTCCACATTCTTCTAATACATTTGGCACCTTATTTGGTCTTAAAATAATAAAAGCTAATTCTGGAACTTCGGGAAGTTCAAGTATTGATTTAAATGCCTTTATTCCTTGAATAATTTCTAATTTTGGATGAATTGGGTAAATTTTTTGTTTTGGTAATCCCCCAAAGATAATATTACGAAGCATCATAGCTCCCATATTATCCAAAAAAGAATTTGAAGCCCCAAATACAGCTATACTCTTTGGATTGAGAAATTTGTATAGAAAATGATTCTCAACGTTATGTAAATTATTTTCAGACATAATATTTATTGATCTAAATAGGTATAAAAGAAAATTAATAAAGGAATTTGAGTTTTATGATTAATTAGGATTTGGCTCTAAGTATCTTATAACAATTCAATTTCAGCAGAAAATCCAGGTATCATTCCTTCATAATTGACAATTCCTTTTTCTTTCAATTTTTTCAGAATAAGTCTTACTCCTTCGAATTCATCTTCACAGAGGATCTGTAATTCCTTGTAATTCAATCTTCCACCTTTTTCCTTAAGTTTTTCGATAATGAATTTTTCTTCATCAGTAATTTCTGACATAATATATCTTTTTTTCAAAAATATTAATATTTATTTGAAATTTAATTCTTACCTGTGCTCCCAAATCCCCCTTTTCCTCGTTCAGATTTAGGTAATTCATTTGTTTCAACAAATTTGTAATTATACATTTTTGATAAAATAATCTGACAGATTCTTTCACCTTTTTTTAATATAACCTCCTTATTCGAAAGATTTACCACTATTGCCATCCATTCATTTCTGTAACCTGCGTCTATCGTACCTGGAGAGTTCACAATTGATAATCCATCCCATAAAGCTAATCCACTTCTAGGAGCAACTTTAAAGTAATACCCTTCTGGAATGGCGGTTGAAAATCCTAAGGTACAACCAATTCTCTCAAGTGGTTTTAACGTATATGAATCTGCATCTATGTCAATTAAATCCTTTTTATTATTTTCATGAATTATCTTCTTAAATCCATTTATTCTTGCGTCAGCACCCGCATCTCCCGGTTTTGATGGGTTTGGGATAACTGTATCCTCTTTTAATTTCTTTATAGGAATTGAAATAGTTTTGTTGGAATTATTCTTACTCATAATATATCAATTTAAATTATTTTTAGTTTTAAAAAATAATTTTTATTAAAGAATAGATATTTTGTTAAATATCTATTTCCTACGGTGAAGATTTTGATAATTATTGATAGATATGATCCTAGAGTTGATAAAGAAGCATTGAAGGGATTATTCAAAGACTTTATTTCAGTTAAATCATATTTTTTCTCTCACTGGGAAAAATTCGAAGAAGAATTGAATCGGAGAACGTTAGACCTTCAATATAGAAATTCTATGGTTGTGGCTAAAGAAGATGGAAAGATCGTAGGTTTTGGGACGTATACTTTGTTTAGAGATTATTTAGGAAATGACAGAGTCTTACTCCATCAAGTATTAACTAGTAAAGAAGACTCTTTTAAAAAAGGTATCGAAGAACAAGTAATCCGAGAGTTACAATTATATATTAAAAGATCTCTAAAAATAGATAAAGTATATTTTATTTGTCCTGATTCAGATGGCGCTTTAAGAAGTCTATTCCTTAAATTGGGAGTGAAAAAGTCAAGATACATCTGGTATGAAAATGAAGTATGACACCAAGGATCTTATTGAAAAAGCCATAAATTTCAAGAATCAAGAAAAATTTCAAGAAGCTTTAGAAATCTTGGAAAAATTATATAAAACGAACCCTAATTCTGAGGAGATTAAAAATCTCCTAATTAACATATTATTCGATTATGGGGGTTATCTCAATGATTATTATACTCAAGGATATAAAGAAGCTAAAAATTGCTTTGAGAGAATTACAGAAATAAATCCCAATAACTATAGAGCAGTTTATAATTTAGGTATTGCATACTTCAATTCAGGCCAATTGGATGAAGCTATTAACTACCTACAAAAAGCACTAGAAATAAAGCCGGATTATAAGTACTGCCTTTATAACCTAGGTTTAGTCTACGAAGAGATGGAAAGATATGAGGATGCTTTAAAATTCTATGAAAAAGCCATTGAAATTGATCCTGAATTCTCATATGCATTAACAGCAAGGTCCGAAATGAGGCGAAAATTAGATACCTTAAAACAAATGAATGTAAAGTAATCTCTAATAGTTTTAGTACTCTTTCTAATCTGATGTGAATTTCTTATGGAGAGCACAACATATAATGATAATTACTATTGCAATAATCCCCCCAATAATGTATCGCAATACAACAGGATCTAATAAAAAATCTAAAATTCCACTTGATGACTGAATCATAATTACCCCTTTCTTAAAATTAATAATTTCAAAATAGAAATCGTCATATTAAAAGTTGACTCTAAAATTTTGAAATTGTTAATTTAAATAATCAAATGAAAATGAATTCGTTAATTGAAAAGAATTAGAAAAAAAAGAAAAAAAAGAATAAAAGTTTAAGAAGTTATCTTTCTAATTGAAAGTTTACTTGAACTCTGACGCGGTAAATAAGCTTTTATTGGACTCTTTTCTCTGAATCAGAGGAGTCTATCAATATCTTCCTTTACTTTTACATCAGATTCAACAATTTGTATATTTCGTATACCCCTAAGGCTTTTCTTTGCTTCTTCGTAAGCATTTTTCACAGCATCAGCCCAGTTCTTATCGCTCGTTGCCACAAGCTGAATTGATTTATATACAGTCATTTTAATTTCACTTTCATTTTAATTTCTTTGTAAGATAATTTGTTATAGGTTAATATATAAATATTTCTAAGAGAAGGATTAACTTCAATGCTCTAAAAGTATTTAAAAAATTAGAGAGAGAATGGGAAAAAAAATGTAAAAAATATTAAATTTTAAAATTTTGATTATGCACTTAGATTTTCTAATAATACGGCAACTCCCTGTCCGCCGCCAACGCAAGCGTTAGCAATCCCGTATTTTCCATTTTTATGTTTCAAAATACGACCAAGAGTACCAATTAACCGGCACATTGTAGCACCTAATGGATGACCAATTGCAGTGGAGCCACCCATTACATTCACTTTTTCCTCGGGAATATTAAGTTTATCCATGCAATTTAAAGCAACAATTGTAAATGCCTCGTTAATTTCCCAGAAGTCTATTTGATCCGCTGTTAATCCTGCGTGTTTCAATGCCATTTGAGAGGCGGGAACAGGACCACGTCCCATTACTGTGGGATCCACTCCGGCAAATCCAATAGAAACTACTTTTGTTAAAGGTTCAATGTTTCTCTTCTCCGCTTCTTTAGCATCCATTAATACACATGCTGTAGCACCAGCATTTAAGGGAGAAGCATTTCCTGCGGTAATTACACCATTTTTATGACCTACAAATTCTTCATACCCTTTTCGACCAAGTTCTTGTCCAGCAGCTGTTTTTTTGACAAAAGATGGTTTGGAAACAGGCCTTAATCCTGCAACAGATTCAAGTGTGGATTTCCTAGCGGCCATATCTTTATCCACCATTAGAGGTTCTTCAACATTACCTTCTACATGTCCTTCGATTGGAATAATTTCTCCTCCATTTACACCAGAAGTAAACCATTTTTCCTCTTGACTTTGGATGGTTAGATTATGTGCTCTAACGCCAAACTTGTCCATGTCTTCTTTTGTGAATGTTGGGATTTCTTCCTCAAATAGTTTTTGAGCTGTTTGAAGCATATCGGTTGCTATAAGTACATCATATTTAGCTTTTCGTCCAAATTCAGGGATATAAAAAGGCGAATCTTTACTAGCAATTCCGAGGTTTGGTTTAATATGCGGATTTGCTATTCCCATTACCTCACGGGTTAAATGTTCCATTCCCGTTGACACCACACACTTACTATAACCAGCTGCAATCTCCAGAAACCCTAAATGAAATCCTGCTGCTGCTGATCCACATTGCTTATCTAGAAATACACAAGAAGTTTTTAGTTCCATACCTGCAAACCAAGTAGGGAATTTCCCTCCATAAGTCCATTGTTCTCCCACACCAAAAGCACTCCCAACTGTAAATTCATCGATATCTTTTGTTTCAATACCTTTGTTTGCCAATCTATTTGCAAACATATCTTTCAATAAAAGGGTAAGTAGCTCATCTCCTCTAATTTCTCCAAAAACGTCTCTTTCTGGTTGACGAGGTCTCGATCGAGAGAATGCGGTTCGTGCATAATCTACTAGCCATACTTCGTTTAATTCCACCATTATTAAATCACTTTTGATTAATCTTCATAAGTTTAATTTTTAATTAGGTTATTGAATTTATCCCAGAAATTAAAATTTGTGATATTTGAAAAGAACTTTAGGTGTTTTATTAATATAGATCTATGAGGAAAGGGATTAAATTTTAAATTCCAAAAAAAATATCTTATCTTATTAAACATCATGAGTTTTATTATCAAGGAATCTTTTCAGCAATACTCGGTATTGCTTTAATAATAGGAGGAATTATTTTAATTATTTTTCATGATAAAGGTTCATTTTCAGTCCCACCCGAAACTATTCTACAGACGGGAATTATGTTCATTATTGCAGGAATACTCATTTTAGTATTTACAAAGAAATCAATTGACTTATATAAAAAAAGAGGGGATCCAGTTTACTAAGGCCTTGATTTAACATTTCTTTTGGGTTTTTTTGAATTTTCTTTAGTAAAATCTCTAAAATGATTAACTTCGGAAGGTAAACAGAAAGAAACGATACTAATCAATATTAAATTAATGTATATTGTTATTAATACAAAATTAATAAAATGCTTAATAGTAGTGAAAACTTTACATTTATTATGAGTGAAAAAGTTGATGTAGCTGTTGTAGCCGGAAGTACCTCTGATGAGGATGTCTATAATAAAGCAATTAAAGTTCTAAAAGAAAATGATATCCTATATGAGTTAAAAATACTTTCAGCTCATAGAGATCCTGAAAAATTAGATGAGTATTTAAAATCATCTAAAGCCTTAATCTATATTGCTGTAGCGGGATTATCTGCTGCTTTACCTGGAGTTATAGCTTCAAAGACAAATAAACCTGTTATTGGTGTGCCAGTAAGTGCAAAATTGGGAGGATTAGATGCATTATTATCAATCGCCCAAATGCCCCCGAGAGTTCCTGTTGGATGTGTGGGTATCGATAGGGGCGAAAATGCTGCATATTTAGCAATAAGGATTTTAAATTTATTTAAAAAATAAAGATTCGGTGTATTATTTGACTGATGATTTAATTGAATTAGGGAAAAAAAAGGCTGCTATTAATGCTGTAGAAGAAAATATTAAAGAAAACATGATTGTCGGAATTGGAAGTGGATCAACTGTTGTCTATGCAGTTCAAAAATTAGGTGAACTAAATAAAGAAAAATCTCTGAATTTAAAATGTATTCCAAGCTCATTTCAAGCTTATCAATTAATTGTAGAAAATGGTTTAGATTTAGTATCGCTAGAACAATTTCCAGAGATCGACATAGATTTTGATGGAGCAGATGAGGTAGATAACGAGCTTAATCTTATTAAAGGTGGGGGAGGTTGTTTGGTACAAGAGAAAATTTTAGCTTCAAATTCGAAAAAATTAATCATTATAGTGGATTTTAGGAAAAATTCAGGAAAACTTGGAAGAAATTGGAAAAAGGGAGTTCCAATAGAGGTAGTTCCAATGGCTTATTTTCCAATTATGACAAAATTTAAAAATTTAGGTGGAACTCCGATACTTCGAATGGCTCAATCAAAAAGCGGGCCCTTAATTACAGATAATGGAAATTTTATAATTGATGTAGATTTCGGAGAAATAGATAAACCTCTAGAACTTAATCGTAAAATTAAGAATATCCCTGGGGTAGTTGATACTGGTTTTTTTATAGAAATGGCATCTAAAGTGTATGTTGGAACACGCAATGGAGATGTAATAATTTTAGAAAAATAAAAAGGATTATTTATTATTAGAAATTTCCTTTTCGTCATCTTGTTTTTCTTCATCTTGCTGAAAAAATTCAAGACTCTCTCCACAGCGAGGACAAAACTTTTTTGGTGTCTTAAGTGGGTCTCCACAGAAAGGACAATAAAATGAAGCTCCAACTGAGGATATTGATTCTGGAACCACATATTGTTCCTCTCGAGGTTCGTCATATGAAGGTCCGTAATAACGATCTTCATATGTAGGTCGGATCTGAGGTGTTCTTGGATATTTCTTCTTTCTAGCATAATAAACGAATAAACTAACCACTCCTAAGAGAGCTAATATTGAAACTATAATTATTATTATCATTGAAAAATCAATTGGAGGTTCTGAGATTATTAGAATAATAAGGAATTCATCAGTTCCTCCTTCACTATCATACACAGTAATATAAAATATACTTAAATACCCTTCACTCGTGTTGAAGTTAAATCCTGGTGCTGTTGAAACTGCTTGTATCCCTGTTATAGAGTTAAATAGCATAGTATCTGGAATAATAAAAGTACCTTCATATTTTCCTGATGAAGATTCATAATTTAGTTCAGCTACCTCATTTGTATGAGGAGGAATTAAAAATATGTAGTTATCATCAGAGGTAGAACATATAAATAAGTTTACAAATACTCTCATTTCAGAACTTGAATCTTCATAATTTACCGAATCTCTCACATTTACAGCAAAATTAAAGTAATCTCCCTGAGTTGCGGTATATACATAAGATCCATCATCAGATTCAGTCTCATCAAAAAAAACATCAGCATAACCTAATAAATTAAAACTAGAACTTGTCTTTTGAATTAAAGGAGGGTTATTGACAATTTCAAAAGCATATCTAGGTGAATGTGGATTAGAATAGTTTGAGTTTACAGGCACAACGTAATAGATCCCGTATCCTGATGGATCTGAAGTAGCAGGATCAAAATTATAACTATAAATATTAAGAGCTTGATGAGCGAGTAAAATGGTTTGATTAATAGACTTTTTCGAGTTATAAAATGAATGGGAATATATTGAAAGGTATCCCTTTATATTTCCGTAAGTTGAGGCATCCATTTCAGCTTCTAAATCAGTTGAGACCCCAGATGCTCTTGTTACCGAGGGATTATCACTTGATAATTCAATAATCTGTGGTACTTTACTCTTATCAAAGTAAAGTAATTTAGATTCTTTAATATAGCTATTTGTACCAATAGTAAGATTTACTTCAATAAAATAAGGCTTATAACTTGGAAAGGGTAAGTTAAATGTATTATTAAAATAAACCCCATTATCTGAAAATGTTATATTCATTTTAACTATGTTCGAGTATGTAGAATTTTTAATGATTATTTTTAATGAATCATAATCTGATAGTGTTATTGGAGAATTGGAAGATTGATTCTTTAAATAAATGTGTAAATCGATTTTTGAATTGACTATACGATAATTATTTAACTTGGTATTAATAGAAACACGATCTTCTGGTAAAAATAAATCCATTAGGTTATTTAACATATTAAAATGATCTTGACTATAATTTAGTGATTGATAATTATAATACATCCAATGTAAATCTCCAAACGCTACAACGTTCCCTTTTCCTTGAGAGGTCCCATTATATAATGCAACTACAGTATTATTATTTATTGTAGCTACTGATTTAGAATTACCCGAAACAGTAAAGCTATTACCGTATTTCCAATAAATATTATTTACATTATTAAAAAGCTTATTATTGATGAAATTTGTAATATTTTGCGCATTCACGCTAGTTCCTAGCCCCAACCAGTTATCATCCATAATGTTTTCTTCATTTATTTGAATATCCACATTTAATTTTGAGAATAAATAGTTAAGGTTTTCAATGGCTAAATTTTGATAACGGGTTCCAAGAAAAAATAAATTACCTCCATTTTCAAAATAATCTTTCAAATTATTTATTTCCAAAGTGCTATATGGAAGGATAGGGCTTTGTAAAACTACTAGATCATATTGAGCTAATCTTTCCTCTGTCAGGATTGAATTATTGAAGTTTTTATTATAATCTGGAGTCCAGTATTCCATATTATAGTCAATAGATACATTTCTTTTAGTAAGATCTGCCATAGCTTCATAAAATCCCATTTGATAGAATTTTGAGATTTCTGGAAACCAATCATTCAATCCATGATATGATTCCATTAAGATTTTAAATTCTGGTATTCGTATATTCAAACCAACATTAACAGTATCGTATAATTCTCCATCTACAGTTAGGTTAATCTGGAAATTTCTTGTTCCCGGTAAAGCATCGTCAGTAATTTCTATATCCAATTCTAAAAAACTTACTCCAATTTCAGAGTAATAAGGTAGAAATATATCATATGCAATTTTAACTCCTTGAATGTCATTAGGAATTTCAATATCGTATGTCGTACTATTACCCGAAATTACTGTTAAATTAAATTTTTGATGATCTCCTGGAAAGTTTAATAAATCATAAGGCTTAACTGGAATTATATCTGGATAAATTTTCACAATATCATTAATATCTGTAAGGCTTTGATTTATATTGTTTAAATAATCAAGAGAGGCACTTACATTAATTAATCCTGCACCAGATTTAAGATAATCATCATCACTATCATTAGTGAGCTTTCTAGCACCTTCAATTAGGGCAATTCTAGCAGTTTCTGGTGTAATTCCTGGATAAGCCTCTAACAAAATCGCCAATGCTCCAGCAACTATAGGACATGACATACTAGTTCCACTGAGAGGAATGTAATCTACATCCCCAGCAAAATCGAAAAAATCTCCGATAAACCGTTTCTCCTCTGAGATAATCGAATTTGGTGCTTCAGTAGATATAATGTTTACTCCAGGCGCAACTACGTCGGGATATCCTATATATCTATAAGTTGGCCCCCAACTACTAAATGATGCCAACTCATCATTCCTATCTGTTGCTCCTACGGCAATAACCTCTGCACCAGATGCAGGAGTAGAACCAGTAAAATATTCTGGACCAGAATTACCTGCTGATGACACAAAAATAACATTGTAAAGCATCCTTGCTGTAGTGATTACATGTGTTATTAAATCAGATAGAACGGGATAACCTCCACCAAAACTCATTGAAATTATATCTGCTCCTGCACCCCACTCTTTTGTTGGGGGCGTACTCCATTCAATAGCACTTATTATATCCAAATCGCTTAGACCACTTGCGTTTCCGGCTCTTGCATTTATTAATAAAGCACCAGGTGCAATTCCTCTATATAATCCTGAGGAGCCTCCACCACTCCCAGCAATAATTCCTCCCACATGGGTACCATGCCCAACATCATCATCGTAATCTAATGGGTTTTCATCTGTTACAAAATTGCTATTGTTTATTATATTCAAATCAGGATGATTGTATATTCCAGTATCTATTACTGCTACTTTCACGCCTGAACCATTATAAGGTATATTTTCTGCTCCTACTGCTGAAACCCACCAATTCGAATAATCTTCATAATTTAAAGAGCTTGGTTGAAGATTTCCATCTAAAATGTAAGGATTTTGATAATAATTAGATTTAAAAACTTTTTTTATTGATTTAAGTCCAGCAATCTTATGATAATTATTAATAAGTTGCTGAGAATTAATTTTTATATATGTTCCAGAAATTATATCATAATGTTTTACAAATGTATAATCATCAAAAGTAGAATCTAAAATTTTAATACGCTCCTCCTTGTCAGTATTATCTTCAAAAAGCACAACAATTTGTAACTGTTCATACATTTTAGTTTGTTCATGAGTTAGATTTACTAAATATTTATTTAGACTGGTATCAAACTTAACATATTTAGATTGGCTCTCCAAATTCAGAATTTGTGTACTAGAATCTGAGTTTGAAGATGAAGATAAAGAGTCTATTGGAATTAGCTCATTTTGTACTTGATTATAACTATTAGAATAATTTAATTGTATTCCACTGAACGGTATTACAAAATAACTAACAAAAATTAGTGAAATTATTATGAAATTTGATTTTCTTTTGAGTTTTGCCATCATAGGTGTATCAAATAATAACAGTTATTTAATCTTTCTTTTAATATCCTAAAATTCTGATTTTTTAAAAATATATATATTCTAATCGTATAGAATAATCAATATTTTATTTCGAATTAAAACATTAGTATGAAAAATTACTACAAAAAGCATATTTCAACAAATTAAAAAAAGCGGACCATAAATTATTTTTTCTTACATCGAATTTCCTAAAGAATGGAAAGGGAAATTCAGCGTCTGATTTCAATGAAAATTCAATTATTAAGATTTTTAAAATTGAAGATTTTTATCTGTGATCTAATATTTTAGGTCTTAATTATGCCAACATTTAAAGTTTCTATCGAAATTTCCAATATTCTTGGAGAGGGGAAATGTCCTTTAGGTCATGTAGTTGGGGAAACTTTCCATTATCCTGAAGATCGTGGGAAAATTTGTGCTGCCGCATTTAACTCCATTTATCCTTATATTCGCGTATTAGAATCAGGTGGGTCTTATCCTTTTTTTGAAGATGATGGTAATACTCATAAAGCGTGCTGTCCTGATTATAAGCGTCCTGTCGTATTTAAAATGACTCGAAATGCAATATAGCGGTAGTAGGTGAGCCTTTCCAAGGGAAAAGTATCGAGTGAAGTATTTAAAACCCTCGGGAAAATTAATTTATAGAATTGTATTCCAGACTAAATTGAACTTTTTAGAAGAGACTTTCTTCTTAGTTTTGCCATTATAGCTTAATCGAATAATTATGGTTATTTAATCTTTCTTGTAATATCCTAAAAATATGCTCTTATAAAAACCTATATATTCTAATCGTATAGAATTATCAATATCTTGTCTCAAAGTAAAATATTCATATGAAAAATTGCTATGATAAACATATTTCAACAACTTAAAAAGAGATGATTATATCATATCATCTGCTCTCAGAAGTAATTTTATTTCGTTTTCTTTTTATTAATTTTACACTGATAAATATAAGATAAGAATATAAATGAGATTTCTAATATATTTCAAGAAATTTATACGATTGATTAGAATTTATAAAATTTATCTGCCCAAAATAAGGAAAACAAATGGACCAGACGGGAATTGAACCCGTGGCCTTTCGCATGCCAAGCGAACGATCTTCCACTAATCCACTGGCCCATTATTATATATTAAAAAACACTCCCAAATAATTAAATTTTATTATTTTTGGGAAGAAGCTGGATGTTTATTCCAAATTATTGAGAAATACAATTATAAAGCTTTTCGAATTTTTTTGCCAATAGAGTTTGAAGGCTTGAAAATGCTCATTAAGAAGTATACAATAGGAGTTACTAACAACCATTTCATTGTTCGTTTGAAGAATGGGTATCTATACATGACTTGAGCTACTTGTGGGCTGAATTTATAATACAACCATTCAAATCTTTGAACAAATAGATTTCCTAACCTTGTTCGTTTTAGTTTTTTATCTCGAACATATCTTAGAAACGTTACTTGAGGAGAGAGATGCGAACCATAAGCTGCTGTAGCGATGAAACATAAAGCTTCAGCTATTTCCAACGTTTCATCAAATGCCTCCCCAACAAGTGTACCAGCAGCTCCACCTACACCTGATACCTCTTTCCCTCTTTCTTTTGTTTTTGGGGGTACTTCACTGAATTTTGCCCCACATGAAAGGCAAAAATCATAACCAGGAGTTATCTTTGCCCCACACTTGCTACATTTATCTTTTACCGAAGGGATAATAATTACCTCAATTGTTTATTTATAAAAAGTATGATTTGTAAATTGTTAATAATTAGTTTGATTTTTCTTTTAAATATTTCAATCCATTTAGATGAAAAACAAATAAGACAGGGTAACTTAACTTTCAATAACTTCCTTAATAGAGTCGAGTTTTCGAAGGTTTGTAAATAGAAAGGTTATTATTGTTACTACTATGTATAAACTGGAACTGACAAAGAATAGGGGTCCTATTCCATAAAATTCTACTAAAATTCCTGAGAACGTAATCCCTATAGGCATAGCTACAAATGATAGAGTGTTATCAATTGATGTAATTCTGCCCAATTTTTCAGACGGGACGCTTGTTTGTAGAATTGTGAAGTATATAGCATTTATAATTGGCATAGTTAACCCTCTAATTCCGGAATATATCATCATCGGAAAGAAAGCCCCAATAGGCAGAAATGCAAATAGCATATATGCAATTCCGTGAATAACGATTGCTAAAGTAATTATAGGGATTTTATGAGTCCATTTTCCTTTAATCGCAGTAATAATACCACCTATGAACATTCCAATATTAAATGAAATTGAAATTAGTACCCAATCAACAATAGATCCCATATGAAAAACTCTAACATAATAAGTTAATAACATACCAATGGGTTGCATTAAGAAATTACAAATCATAGCTTGAATTATCAATGCTATTAGTCCTGGTACAGCGATTAAAACTTTAAATCCTGATCTAAATTGTTGCCCAAAAGATTCTTGTTTATGTTTTTCTTCTTCTTTATGTATGGTGGGAATTCTAACTAATAATAAAGGTAACACAGAAATTAAAAAAGTAAAAACATCAATCCATAAAATTTGTTTTATTTCGAAGAACAATAATAATGGACCAGCTACCATAGGTCCTATAATATGTATAAATCCTGTTGCAACGAAGTTTATCCCATTAATTCTACTTAAATGCTTTTTTGGCACCATGGTAGGAATAATAGCACTTTCCGTAGGCATATGGAATGCTTGACATACTGATCTTAAAACAAAAAAGAAGAAAAGCATCCAATATTCCATAATATTTAATGCAAATAGTATCCACATAATAAAGGTTGAAAATGCTTGGAGGGAATCTACTGTTAAGATAACTTTTTTTCTATCATATTTATCTGCCACCACTCCTCCGATTAGAGAGGCTAAAATAAAAGGAATTAAATATGAAAGTGATCCAATTGTAAGTACTATAGCACTTTCAGTAAGATCCGTTAACCACCAATTTAATGCAAAATATACTATACTGGAGCCAAGAATTGAGACTAATTGCCCCATCCAGAAAAAAATATAGCTCGTAAAAGAATTATTTTGTGTGGATTCTTCCATAGTGAAATTGG
>JAEOTW010000111.1 GCA_016839655.1 Promethearchaeota archaeon
TATACCAATAAAGAGCAAAAGAAAGTAAAAAATGGTTCTTTTCCCCCCTAATATTTTGTATCGAGTTTTGTTGTTTTGAATATAATATTATTATCTATCATTGAAAATTGGAATAACTATTCTATATACAACTTCTGTTTAGTTTCTCCTGTAAAGCAATAGAAACTAAAAAAGATGTATTATAAATTACTAGTTCTCCTTTTTTAGTTGCGAATAACAACTATCTTATACAAAGAAATTTTACCATCCATTTAACAATATATATTTCTACAGGGATCTACCTCATAATCCTGAATATTATAGCTGGAGGAATTTTATGGAACGCAATCGCTTTAGGTGGATGGGGTATTGGAATAGGAGTTCATGCTATTTTAGCTTATGTTCGTTAATATTCTAAAAATTTTTTTATTTTTTACGCTTATTATGATGAGTTTTATTATTTTCATAATTCCAGAATCTATAATGTATCGTTAAACTCAAATTGAAAGCTATAAAAACCTATTAGTATTTAATTTCTTATGGTGAAAATTACTTTCATTGGAGCGGGATCACTGGTTTTTGGAAAAAATGTGCTTACAGATCTCCTTTTATTTCCAGCACTCCAAGAGAATACAATACTTTGTCTCGAAGATATTAACGCAGAGAGATTAGATTTAATGTTTCGGTATATTAAAAAGTTTAAAGAAGATTATTTTGATGATAAAGATATAACAATTGAAAAAACAACAAATCAAAAAAAAGCAATCGAAGACGCAAAATATGTTATTAACACCATTCATGTTGGTGGACTCGAAGCATTTAAATTAGACATCGAAATTCCTTTTAAATATGGTGTTTCTCAAACAGTTGGAGATACAATTGGTCCTGGGGGTGTTTTTCGCTTCCTTCGTGCGTCCAGTGCCTTAAAATCAATTTTGCAGGACATGCAAGAAGTCGGACACAACGCTAATAATGATGGGATAAAACCTCTACTATTAAATTATGCCAATCCAATGGCAATGAATACGTGGTTTTGTAATTCGATTGTTCCAGATTCTACAGTTGGTTTATGTCATGGTATTCACGGAACAGCAGAAACGTTGCGAATTTGGGCGGGTTTAAAACGCGAAGAATTTAGTTATCTCTGTGCTGGGATTAATCATATGGCGTGGTTTCTTGAAGTTAGGTATAGAGATTCATCTGATCCAAATTCTAAATGGCAGAATGCATACCCTTTGGTATATAAAGCTCTTGAAGAGGATCCTCAAAAGGGAGAAACTGAAAAAGTACGTATAGATATGATGAAAGCTGCAGGTGGATATTTCATGACAGAGGAATCCCGACATCTAAGCGAGTATGTACCTTATTATCGAAAACTTCCTAATTTTGTAGAAAAATACGAGGGAAGACGCCTTATAGGTTCATATGGGATAGAACAAGCGGCGGATTATTTAATGCAAGTAAAATTGCAGGGAAAATTCGAAAAAAAACTATTGAATGAAATTAAACGTCCAAAACTTCCTTATAAGAAAGTACCTACATATGAATATGCATCGCACATCATTAATGCTATGGAAACCAATGAACCTTTCGGCTTTAATGGGAATGTAATTAATAAAGAAGGAAGTCTAATTACAAATCTCCCTAAAGGATGTTGTGTAGAAGTCCCTATTTTTGCAGATAGCCATGGATTACATCCTCAAGGAGGAATTGTCTTACCAACTATATGTCAAGCATTATGTATTTCAAATATCATGGTACAAAAAGCGGCAGTTGAAGGAGCTCTCGAAATGAACAGGGAGAAGATTTATCATGCAATATTACTCGATCCTAACACCGCGAGTGTTTGTTCAACGACACAAATCTACGAGATGGTTGAAGAGATGTTCGAGGCTGAATCAAAATGGATTCCTAAGTTCTAAAAGTTTTAATAAAATCAGGAAAACAATTAATCATTACCTATAGCTTTAGCAATTTTAAGAAATAGATCAATAAACTCATTATTTGACCCAAAAAGGTTCCCAAAGACAATATGACGCCGCATAATTGCTTTAAGTACTTTTTGCATCAGTTGCGCTCTTTCAATACTAAGCTTTTTCCCTGCAAACCTTTCCATCATAATATAAGCTTTAATAAGACTTTTTTGTGTTTCTTTTCTTTTTTCAATATTTTCTTTGATAAGTGCTTCAACCTCATCAGGTCGTGACATGGCTTCTATCTCCATTGCGGTAATAAAAGCTTTCTTTTTTTGATTCAATTCCAAGTTCTTACGTAACCACGCTTTAGGATCTGCATTAGGATCAGCGAGGAATTCTGACATTCCTAATATTTCACTATATTTTTCGCCAATAGCTAGAACAATTTCCATTTTTCCTCTCGGAAAGTGATGATAAAGAGTTCCAACGCTAATCTCTGCTTTCTTGGCGATATTCCGAGCACTTACATTAACATAACCCTTGCTTTCTATTAGTTCTTCCGCAATAACTAAAATTTTTTCTTTTGCTGACGATAATTTAGCTGTCATTATATTATATATAGAATTTTAAATATTTAAATATAGCGATCTCTGTTCGACAGAATAAAATGATATTATAAAACCCTAATACAAGTTTTTAAATATAATCAACCCTTTTTCTCGTGCAATGATCGAAAAACTTATATATTAATTTTTATAATACCTTATTAGAGAAGAAGATCGATCGATGTTCGATCGACTTAAAAAAAATAAAAAGAATAGGTGAAAAAAAATTACGCAACTTAAATCAACACAATATAAGAAATTTGAAAGAAAGTTAAATTCTTTTGAGAGAAGGTTTTTTAGGGCTCCTAACCAGATTATATCTTTAGTAGCCCGTGTAAAAGGACAAATCTCTGAAGAAGATTTAAGAATGGCATTGGATAAATTAAGACAACAACATCCTTTATTAGGCGTTCGAATTTATCTTGATGAAAATAATGATGCTTGGTTTACTACAGATGATGTTTCAAAAAACCAACTAAGAAAAATTGAACGAAATTCAGCAAATGATTGGAATCGAGAGCTTTCGAATGAGTATAATATTCGGTTTAATTTAGGATCAGGACCTTTAGCTCGTTTTGTATTGTTAAAATCTGAAGATATATCTGAAATTATTATTGTATGTCATCATGTTATCTGTGATGGAACTTCATTGACTATTTTAGCTCGTGATATATTGTTATATCTTGGAGATCCGAAGAGAGAAGTTCAAGAAATGCCAGAAGCTCCTCTAGCAATTATCGAAAATTTTCCAGGTGAGATTAAAATTGGAAAAGCAATGACATTCGCTATTAAGAAAATGAATGAAATGTGGCAAAAAAATAAGGAGATCTTTGATGAGAAGGATGAAGAAGATCTTTTTAGAGCATTTCGGGAAAATTATAGAAATAAAAATATCGTAGTTGAGCTAAACGAAAATCAAACAAAAGAACTCATTGAGAAATGTAAAAATAATGGAGTTACTGTTAACTCTGCTCTAAATACTGCGTTTCTTGCGGCTCGTACTTCATTATTAGGTCCATTTAAAGGAGGGAAACAAAACATAATGGTACCAGTGAATACACGTAATAAATACAAGAAGCCAGTAGGTGAAAATATTGGAGTCTATGTTTCAGGGTTTCAATTTAAACTTTCTTATAATTTAAAAAAAGACTTTTGGGAAAATGCAAAATTATTTGATAAAGGAGTAAAGGATAATCTTGATCTCACAAAGGTTTTTCAATTTGCCGCCCTTACAGATTTAATTGATCCTACTATTGTGGATGCACGCAATTTTAGCTTCTTTGGAAAGCATGTCTCAAATAGTTATAGTAGGTATAAGAAAATCAATGCATTCATCACAGATGATAAAAATATTGTCAATAAAAGAGCCAAAAAGCAAATTCCCGATATGCCTGAACTAGCTATAACTAATCTCGGCCAATTAGAATATCCAACAAAATATGGATCAATCGATTTGGATCGCTTTATTTTCATTACATCTGGTACTCCCTTTATTGAACTCGTCATTCCCGTAGTAACTGTTGCTGGAAAGTTAACTTTTACAATTAATTACTTAGAAGAATCCACAGATACGCCTACAATGGAGAAAATTAAGAATAAAGTCCTAAAGTATTTAGGTTTATCAGAATAGTGCATTTAAACAATTTAATTTTCTTTTTTAATTTTAAATTTTGAAAGAGGTTGATTGAATTATAAAAGTCTTTATTGTAGATGACGATAATTCTGTTTTAGAGATATATCACAAATTATTTGAAATACATGGATTTGATGTAATTGATACTGCAACAAATGGCGTGGAAGCTATTATTAAGTTTCAGAAATTTATAACAAAACCGGATTTCATCATATTGGATTATCACATGCCATATAAAAATGGTATTGAAGCAACTAAAGAAATTTTAGGATTAGAAAAAACCGCAAAAATTATTATTATAAGTGGAGATTCAAGCATGAAAGAAAAAGCACTAGCTTCGGGGGCAATTTGCTTTAAGGTAAAACCATTTAATGTATTTGAATTAATTCAACAGATACAAGTTTGCGAAAAACAAGAAAAAATTCGTGTTGAATGCTAAGTTATCATATTAATTTTTAATAAAAACAGATATAAAATCAGAAATTAAAAAAAAGTAAAAAGAAAAAGTATATTATAATGCATCGAGCGCAGCATTAAAAGTATCGCTCGGACGCATCATTTTCTCGGCAATTTCATCATTAGGTTTATAATAACCTTTCAAATCTACCGGTGTCCCTTGAACAGCGAGTAACTCTTCGGTAATTTTGGCTTCATTATCTGTCAATGTTTGGGCGAGAACTGCAAACCGGGCTTTCATATCAGCATCTTTATCTTGATTAGCGAGAGCTTGAGCCCAATACTTTGTTAAATAGAAATGGCTGCCGCGATTGTCA
>JAEOTW010000016.1 GCA_016839655.1 Promethearchaeota archaeon
GCTTCTTGCAGTAAAACTATTACTGAAGCGGATGTAACTTTATTTGCGGGTATCAGCGGAGATTTTAATCCTCTTCATGTGAATGAGGAGTTTGCAAAAACGCAAATGTTTGGGACACGCGTAGTTCATGGAGCCTTCAGTTCAGCTTTAATTTCAGCAGTACTCGGTGTTCATTTGTTTGGACCTGGAGCCCTTTATGCTTCTCAAAAAGTAGTTTTTAAAAAACCAGTATTTATTGGAGACACATTGACTGCAGTAGCAACTGTAACGAAGAAGTATACTAAAGAAGGTAAAAGTGGAGTATTGCAATTCCTGGATGTAGAAACTAAAGTAATGAACCAAAGAAATGAAGTTGTTACTGATGGAGAAGCTCAAGTATTAATAATGTAATTATTTTTTTTCTTTTTTTCTTAAATTTAGACAATAAGATCTTTCTTACATTTTCTGTGATATTATACTGAAAAACTGCCATTTATAGCTACTATACCTATTAACATTTATATATTGGAAAAAAATATTAATAATTATTAGGTGAATGAAATGAAAAAACTGGAACCACTTCCTAAATTAACTTTAAAACAGAATATGTTTGTTCTTGTCCCATTATTAGGTTTAAGCTTAGGAAATATACTTCATTTTAGTTTAGAATTTACTGTTCTGCAGAAAGTTAATTTACCCTATTTTTTAATAATCTTTCATATGATTGGTGTTCCTGTTGGAGCTATTTTCGCAGTAAAAGTTATTAATAAACGGAGTAGTCTTTTTGGTTTTTTAACTAGTTTTATTCTATTAGGATTTTTTTTATTGAGTTTAATGGTTATTCTTCATCCATTATATACCCCTTTTGGTTTATTCGGAGCTGGGTTTTTTATTGGTGCTATGAGTGGGTACCTCCCGATATTTGGTTTAAGTTCTATTCCTGAAAGTGGGGATCCAAAATTTGCTGCAAGGTTTTTTGGCCGTGGTTTTGCGATTTCTTCAATTTTTGTAATTATTTATGCTTTAATGAATCTCACTATAAATTTTACATTAACACTTATTTATTTCTCTCTAATTCTCATAATTTCACTAGTTATCATGCTCAAAGGTAATAAAAATTTTGATTTTGTTACACAAGAGCACCTAAATATTATAAATTATATCAAAAATAAAAAAAATCTATCCAAATTGACTATTTCGTTCTTTCATGGCTTTTTTATCATAAATACTTATTATGCTGCAATATTAATTTTTGATTTTATAGGATTAGACCAGTATTTGAATAGTTTTGTATTATTCCTATTTATTATCTTAGCAGTTGGGGGAATTCCAACGGGGTCCATCGCAGATAGAATTGGACGAAGAATTACAGTAATGATTGGATTAGTTATGCAAGCTCTTGCTTTTCTTATACTCTCTTTTCTCAATAAAATTAATATTCTTTTAATTGTAATTTTTATACTTTTTCTTGGAATTGGCTTTATTTTTATATACGTAGGTTTTACCCAACTCAAGTTGGAATTATCTGAAAGAACAACTGTAAGAGATGAAAGTAGCATATCTGTTGGACTTCTCGGTATCGGTTCTGCTGTTGGTGTGATTCTTGGAGAAGTAATAAAGGATCTTATAGTTAATAACACCGCTTATTTAACCATAATTTTACTCTTTGTATTTATCTGTGCCACAATAGTTGTATTTCAAGTCCAAGAAACACTCCCTTCAAGGTCAGAAAAATTCATTAGACCTGATAACTTTGACGAAGAAGATTTATCCCTCTATAAAGAACGTAAGATTTGCTTAGTATGTAAAGGAAATGCAACTGGATTTGAAGTATATGTATGTACTGAATGTGGTGCTCTTTATTGTTTAAAGTGCGCTCAAGCACTTAGCAATTTAGAAAATATATGTTGGGCATGTAATGCTCCTATTGATCAATCTAGGCCTATCAAGCCATTAGAAAAGGAACAAGTAGAGTCAGAAGAAGAAGTGAAAATAGATAAATTAAAATAAGACTTCTTAGCGTGTTTTCGAAAAATTTTTAGGACTTGCTTTATTTTTTTTAAATGATATGAAATGTCTGAAAAAGTCGAAGATCGAATAAAAGAATTAGAAGAACGATTGGCTTCCACCAAGGTAAACAAAGCTACACAAAAAAGCATAAATTTCATTAAAGCACAATTAGCTAAACTCCGCGAAGACTTGATTCGTATCGCAAGTTCTAAGAAAGGCGGTGGTGGTGGCTTCGGTATTAAAAGAACTGGAGATGCCCAAGTTGCATTCATTGGATTTCCCTCAGTTGGGAAATCTTCTTTATTAAATTTGCTAACTGAAGGTAATACTCATTCTAAAGTTGCATCATATGATTTTACTACTGTTACAGCCATACCAGGTATGATGAATATCGAAGAAGCAAAAGTTCAGCTTATTGATTTACCTGGAATAATTTTGGGTGCTGCTGCTGGTAAAGGGCGAGGAAAGGAAGTATTAGCAGCAGTACGCTCGGCAGAATTAGTGTTAGTTATAATATGTTTTCTTTCTGATAGAACGATTAATCTTTCTGATTTGAAAACTATTAGAATGGAGTTAAATAACGCAGGAATTCGGTTAAATACAAGACTACCTAAGATTGTAATTAAAGAACGCACACGTGGAGGAATCCATTTTACTTATAAAGGTCACCAACTAATGGATGCTGATGAAGTTAAATCTCTAATGAATGAACTTAAAGTCAGGAACGCGGGAGTTTACTTCGCTGAACCAGATATCACACCTGATGAACTAATAGATTTCGTATTTGGAAATCGCATCTACACAAAAGAGTTTGTAGTAATTAATAAATCAGATTTAATGAAAGAAAAAATACCGAATGAAGTCATTACAAAGGCAATTGGTCATGATCACTGGGTTATGATCTCAGTTAAAAATCATAAAAAGATTAAGACGCTCCGTCATAAAATTTTCGAGGAATTGAATTTAATTAGAGTATATTTAAAACCTCCAAGACAAGAAGCGGATTTGGATGAACCTATTATTCTTCATCATGGTGATACTATTGAAACACTCTGCCGTAAAATTCACAAACGATTCATAAAAGATTATCGTTACTCGTTAATATGGGGTAAATCTGCCAAACACCCTGGTCAAAAATTTGATAACCTTGATCACGTAATTGAGGATGGTGACATAATTTCAATTTATCTAAAGCGATAATAGGAATTTTGTTGATATTAATTCTCTTTATTTATTTCTGAACATAAAATTCAACGTTTCATAATATTTCTGAATATACCCTAATATTTTCCCATAATTATGGGAAAAGGTAAAATTTTTTATATAATTTAGATGTTTAAAATAAGATTAAAATATTTATAGAAATCGTTCTGAATCAATATAACAGCGACGTTTATTAAAAGAATAGAATGATGAAAAGAGGATAATTTCATGACATGGCTTAATATTGGAGAAATTATTAGCGTCAATGCAGCAAAATATCCAAACAAACTTGCATTAAAGGATAGAAGGCGTCAATTAACATTTAAAGAGTTAAATGAAAGAACTAATAAACTTGCAAACGGATTCCTTAAAAGTGGTTTAAATAAAGGTGACACGATCGCAATATTATCAAATAATTCGATTGAATTTATGGAAGTGTATGTAGCTGCTGCTAAGGGAGGTTTAATTGTAACCCCCCTAAACTTCAGGTTGCATCCTGATGACATTTCATATATAATAAATAATTCAGATGCAAAGTGGTTATTTGTAGAATCCAGATTTAAAGAAGCCACAGAAAAAATTTGGGAACGAGCTAAAGAATTAGGATTTGAGAATGTCGAACGTGTTTTGATTGCTGATAAACCAGCAAAAGGCTGGAAATATTCTGAAGATATTGTAGAACTTGGAGAACTGACTTATCCAACTGTAAATGTTAATCCAGAAGATACGTGGGTTATTCTATATACATCAGGGACTACTGGGAAACCAAAGGGTGTTATTCGTTCACATCGTTCTTACATAGCCTTTTTCCTTATTAATGAAACAGAATTCTCATTCACACCTCAAGATTATGGAATGATACTGATGCCACTATCTCATGTTAATTCCACATTCTATTCATTTGTTTTTACTTACCTAGGGGCTCCAGTTTATATCCATATAGAGTATAAATTCGATCCTGAAGAAATTTTAAAGATTATTTCTCAGGAGAAAATAACCTTTACTTCTATGATTCCAACTCATTATAATTTAATATTAAGCCTTCCAGAGGAAATTAAACAAAAATATGATCTTAGCTGTATAACATCATTATTGACGTCTTCCGCTCCTGCTACTAAACAAATGAAATTAGATGTAATGAACCTTTTTAACAAGACAAAACTTTTTGAGGCGTATGGATCAACAGAAGCTGGACTTGTAACACTTCTTAGACCTGAAGATCAAATGAATAAATTAGGCTCTATTGGGAAAGAATGTATTGGAACAGATATAATCAAATTATTAGATGAAGAAGGAAATGAGGTACCTATAGGAGAAATAGGTGAATTATATTCTCGGGGACCACAAATGTTTGATGAGTACTATAAATTACCAGAAAAAACTAAACAAGCCTTTAAGGGAGAATTTTTTAGTGCTGGTGATATGGGCAAAAAGGATGAAGATGGTTTTTATTATCTTGTAGATAGGAAAGCCAATATGATTATAACTGGTGGAGAGCATGTTTACCCTTCAGAAGTAGAAAAAATTGTTGTATCTCATCCTTCAATCGTAGAATGTGCTGTAGTTGGATTAGAAGATTACAAATGGGGTGAAAGCGTGACTGCTGTATGTGTATTAAATAAAGATGTTGCATCTCCAGATGCCTTTAATAAAGAAATGCACCAGTATTGTGAAGATAAATTAGCTAGATTTAAGATTCCAAAACAATTTTTACAAATTTATTCCGAAGAAATGCCAAGAACAGGTTCTGGAAAAGTGATTCATAGAAAATTAAGAGAGCGATTTAATAAGCAAATTAATAATAAATAAGAAATTATCAAAATAACAATTAAATAATATCGGTTATTAAGAAAATGGTTTTTAAAAAAGCTTACATACCTTATGGGCAGTATTGGAGTACACCTTTTTCAAGGTGGCAGATGAGTTTTCAAAATCTCCATGCTATAAAGTTTGCAGCAGATATAACTAAACGGTTTTTAAATGAAAGGGGAATCTCAGCTAAAGACTTTGATGAACTCATATTTGGTATTACAATTCCCCAACTCTATTGTTTCTACGGAGGACCTTGGTTAGCAAGTATGATTGGTGCTGAGCACGTTACTGGGCCAATGATTAGTCAAGCATGTGCTACTGGAACCAATACAATTTCAATTGCAGCACAAACTATTGAAACTGGAACAAATAAAAACGTTCTTGTTGTTACTGCAGATCGATGTTCAAATGGTCCTCATCTTGTGTATCCGAATCCACAAGCACCAGGGAGTACAGTGGATGCAGAGAGTTGGGTATGGGACAATTTTGGGAGAGATCCTTTTGCTAAAAACTCAATGATACAAACAGCAGAGAATGTAGCAAAAGAAGTAGGTATTACTAAAAAAGAACAAGATGAAGTCACTTTGTTACGTTTCAATCAATATCAAGATTCTTTAAAGGATGATAGAGCCTTTCAAAAAAAATATATGATAACACCAATTGAAATTAAAGATCGCTCAGGTCGAAAGGTACTCGCAACTGTAGACGGAGATGAAGGAATTTATCCAACAACAATGGAAGGTTTATCGAAGCTTAGACCTGTACTTCCAGAAGGTACAGTTACTTATGGAACTCAAACACATCCGGGAGATGCTAATTGTGGAGTTATTGTTGCAACAAAAGAGAAAGCCATCCAATTAAGGAAAAGAGAGGACGTTGAGATTAGAATTGTATCTTATGGAGACTATAAAACAAAAACAGGATACATGGCAATGGCTATAGTTCCCGCAGCAAAAAAAGCTCTAGAAAATGCAGATATTTCTATAAAAGATGTATCCGTAATTAAAACACATAATCCTTTCGCAGTTAACGATGTATATTTCTGTAGGGAGATGGATATTGATTGGAAGGATATGAATAATTACGGAAGTTCACTTATATATGGTCATCCCCAAGCACCTACAATGATGAGAATTATAATTGAATTGATCGAAGAACTTGTGGAGAAAGGCGGA
>JAEOTW010000017.1 GCA_016839655.1 Promethearchaeota archaeon
GTAGCAATTTAAAAATCTCATTAATTACTAGATATTCAGAATGTCACAGCAATTCGAACAGCTTCAAAATCCATCAAATTAACCGATTTAGTGGATCTATTTTAGGGAAAGTCTACTTTTATTTAATGTCCTTTTTTAAAATGGTTAAAATACATAAGGTTGAACACATCGACTTGATAAACATTCATACTTTTTCTTATAGTATAGTAACACCTCTTCTTCTAAGACTCATTTTTAAAATTCCTATACTAATGAAAATTCCGATAGATTTTAGGAGTCACGTTCAGGATGTCTTTCTAATGAAGAAGTATACCACTTTAAAGAAACTTATCTGTTATAGCTGGTTAAAATTTCTTCAAAAATATCTCATCAAAAAGGTTGACTATATTAGAGTAATAAATAACCGAATGTTTGAAGAACTCAAGGAGTTAAAATATCCTAAAACCCGTATTTTAAGAATTCCGAATGGAATTAGGCTAGATAAGTATAGTGAAATAGAAAAAAAAGCCCATGAAGGTATCGTATATGGATTTGTAGGGAGACTTTCGCAATTTAAAAATCTTAGATATATGTTAGTGGAGTTTAAAGATTATTTCAAGATATGTACTTTAGATAAATTATTTATTTTTGGCGAAGGTCCAGAATTAACACATATACATAATTTTATTGAAGAGAATGATCTATCTAACAATATATATCTTTTTGGATATGAACGAAATAAAGAAAAAATTTACAATAATCTTGATGTTTTAATCGATCCATCACACGGTCAAGGAATTTCTAATGCTAACCTTGAAGCGATGAGCACTAACACATTACTTATTGCTTCAAAAGTGGATGGTAATATCGATTTAATAAGGGATGGTGAGACAGGCTTATTATTTGAGCCAAGAAATAAGGGTGCATTATTAGAAAAACTACTCTATTTAAAAGATTCACCCTTACAAGCAAAAGCAATGACAGAAAAAGCTCGAAAATTGATATCAGAAACCTATGATATTAAATCCATATCGCAAGAAATAATTAAGTTTATTTTTAATGGAAATTAGGTGTTATTTTGAAAAAAAAAGTAAAAGTGATCAAATCTCATCATTCAGATGTACTTATTCCTTTTCAAGTAGAAAACGGTGAGATTGTAAGTGGTAAAGAAAAACCTACTCAGTGGGAAGGATGGCTTTATTGCAGAAGTAAGGATGGAATTTACGGTTGGGCTCCCAAAGCCTATGTTTCTCCAGTAAAAGATTCAATAGAAAAATACCAATTCGTCCGTGCTTATAATTCTTATGAGATTACAATATCTAAAGGGGAATTCGTCGAAGTAAAGGAAATAGAAAGCGGTTGGGCAGTAATCGAGGACAAAAATGGGAAAATTGGATGGATCCCTTTAGATAATCTTGATATTGCGGAAAAATAGAAAAGATTAGAAGAAACCTATTTGGTCTTGTAGGTTTCTAAACAATTCAGAGAGAGTAGGGTGTGCGTGGATTAACCTACGAAAAATTGATAACCCAGTTGGTATGTGAATTAGAGGAACTATTTCATGAATCAGTAAATCTGCTCCTTCGCCGATGATATGGCAGCCTAAAATCTCATCCTCTCGATATAGTAATTTTATTTTTCCCCGATTTATTTTCATTATATGTCCTCGCGAAGATTGTGAGTATTCAGTTTGAACAACTTTGTATTCTATCCCATCATTTCTTAATTCTTGTTCCGTTTTTCCAACTGAACCGATTGGGGGTTCCGTAAACACTGCGTATGGAATATTCTCAAAAGTAATTTGAGTTTTATTATTCTTAAACATGTTATGAACTACGAGTTTCGACTCTCGTAAAGCCATGTGAGTGAATTATGTTTTGCCTAGTATGTCTCCAATTGCATAAATGTTAGGATTAGAGGTTTGTAGAAATTTATTTACAATTATATTTCCTCTTGCATCAGTGTCGACCCCAGCTGCTTCGAGCTTAAGACCTTCGGTATTAGCGATAAATCCCGTCGAGATCATCATTTTGTCTACTCTAACTTTTTTACCGTTATTAGTTTCCAGCAGGATTTTCCCAGAGGATTTCTCTACTTTTGATGTACGAGAATTAGAAATAAAGGTTATTCCATCTTGCTCGTAATAACTTTTTATTGCTAATGACACAGTCTCATCTGCTACAAATATAGGACGAGATCTTGTATCGATTATATAAACTTTGCTCCCTAAGCAGTTAAAAACATTAGCAAATTCTAAGGAAATAAATCCTCCACCTACAAACGCGATTGATTCGGGAACTTTATTCATATTAAATATCGTTTCATGAGTTATATAATCGACATTATTAATTCCTTCAATAGGAGGGATGAAAGGTTTTGTGCCAGTGGAAATTAAAAGTTTGTTCGCATTATAAACTTCATTTCCAACTTTCACTGAGGATTCGCTTACACAATGACCTTTTTGTCTTAGAAAATCAATATTTTTAAATTCTTCCAATTGTTTTTCGTTGCCTTTAATCGCATCTCGGACTAATTTGTGTGAATATTCCATCAATTTCTCAAAGTTTATTTTTACATTCTTAAGATCTACACCAAAATTCTCTGCTTTCAGAGCCGTTTTATAAACTTTCGCAGCGTAAATCATTGCTTTAGCCGGAATGCAACCGTTTTCAATACATTTTCCACCTAAAGCGCTGTCACCTAATAATAACACTTTTTTTCCATAACTGGCAGCGATTTTAGCTGATGGGAATCCAGACGTACCTGCTCCAATAATTATTAAATCGTAAATTTGAAATCCCTCTTATCATTTAATTATGGGAAGTATTTAGAATAATACTATCATGTTGGTCATTTAAATTGATTGATTATTATCTATAATGTGCTCAGTATAGCTTGAAATTGAATTCACATTACTTCAAATCACTCTTATCCTTGAAAAATTTGATGCAATTATCTTAATAAATGGATACTAATCCCATATAAATTAATTATTTAAAAGAAATAGATAGTGGATAGGAATGAATAGAGAATGAGAAAAGAAAACTCGAATGACTTCCATTAGAAAATCTCGATCCGTAGAGATACTTCTTAATCTACTAACTTTAAATCTTTCTCTTCAAGATATCACTTTATCTTCTCCATATCGTTTATTATAGATTTGATATGTGGGACACTTTGTAGATAGAAATTTACGATTTCAGAAATAGTTTTGAAATTTTCATACTGTTCAAATTCAGTATTATTTTCTTCAATTTGTTTTTTAATTTGTTTAAAACTTAATTCCCATTTTTTAACCACATTAAGAAATTCTGAGATATAAGGAAATAGGGATAATTTTGCAGATTTAATATGATAATGTGTTTGAGAACCTTTTGTAGGTTGTTTTTCAATATACCCTAAATATATAAGTCTATTTAATTCTCGGGATATTTTACCAGTAGATAACCCAGTTAAATCTTTCAAATCCTTTTGAGTTAAAACTCTTCTTGTTAAAAAATAACCCAACACCAATAAACTGATGGTATCTTTTCCAGAAAATAATCTTGAATTCATTATGAAGTTAATAATATCATCTTCAATTTTTTTTACCTTTGGATTGAAAATATCTATCTCTGTCATGGTTTATTTCAATTTAAATTATTTGAGAGTCAATTCTAAATGACGGTCTAAAATATCTCCAAAATTTTGTAAATACTGCTTCATTTCTTTAATATTTTCTATAAGAGTTTCTACATTTTTATTCTCTCGATATATTGCTAAATCCATCTCCTTAATCTTTAAAAATTCTATAAAGTTAAGTGCATGTTCTAAACTTAATGAGATACCGCGTTCAACATTAAAAATTGGGCTAGATAATGAATAACTAGTTATTTTTTTCCTTTTCCCCTTAATCAATTTCTTCTCCACCATTCCCATACTTAACATTGCGTTTAAATTTGTGGATATTGAACCTACGGAAATTTTGGATAGTTCATGTAATCGTTGTTGCGTGAGTGATCTATAAATAGATAAATATCCTGAAATAGCTGCAATTTTCGACGATTGTCCTCTTGATAAGCCATATTCTATAAAGAAGTCAATAACTTGCGCTTCGATTTCGCCGAATTTAGGGGTATGATTTTCAACCATAATAGGATTAATATCTTTCTATCTAAAAATTTTCTTATACTTTTATATTTTTCAAAAAATGTGAAAATCTTTATAAAGATAGAGATTGAGATAATATTCAAATTTTATTTATTGAAAAAATAATGTATCTGAAAAATAAAGAGTTGATGAAATGACTCAAAATGTAATTTTAACAGACTTAAAGAAAGCTGTTCTTGAGGGTGATGACGAAATCGCTCAGGAACTTGCTCAGAAAGCTTTAAACCAGGGAATTAAACCAATAACTATTGTAAACCAAAGTGTCATCCCTGGAATTCAAGAAGCTGGAGAGTTATGGAAGCAGAACGAATATTTTCACACAGATATTATTTTATGTGCTGAAGCTTTCCGATTAGCTATGGAAATCATCGAACCAAAGCTTATGGCCGGAGACAGAGGGACTTCAGGAAAAATAGTAATTGGAACGGTTGCGGGGGATATGCATAATTTAGGTAAAATCATGGTTAATGCTACTCTTCGAGGAGGAGGTTTCGAAGTTATTGATTTGGGAGAAGATGTATCAAAGGAGGTCTTCATTAAAACAGTTAAAGAAGAAAAACCTGATATCTTGGGTTTAGGATGTTATATGACGACAACCATGCTCGAGATGAAAGAAATAGTCAAACATCTTGAAAATGAAGGATTGAGAAACAGTGTTAAAGTTTTAATTGGTGGAGTACCTTGTACTCAAGAATTTGCTGATGAAATAAAAGCTGATGCTTGGGGTAAAGACGCATTTGATGCCGTAGAAAAAGCGAAAGAGGTTATGGGGTGATTTAACATGGCTCAAACAGGAGAAAGGAAAAAGGATTTAGGAAGTGTTCTTTCAGTTGGTGATAAAAGGCATATTGCTATTTCAGCTCAATGCCATGATCATGTAATGTATCTAGCAGAAGTTCCAGCTAAAACCTTTTTTACTGATTTTAATTTAAATTTTGAAATAGGAGGATTAGTGGGAAAATATTATGATTTAGATGGTCCAGCAGGAGGATATGATTCCTATGATTTAGAAGTAGAAGCGTTAGGAGGGAAATTAATTTATGGCGAAAATTCTATGCCTACTATTGATTTCCGTCAACCGTTAATTAAGAATTATGAAGATTTAGAAAAATTAAAAAACAAAAAAATCGATTTTTATAATGCTGGACGCTTTCCGAAAATCTTAAATACTACAGGCTCAGTGGCGGCTGGAGTGTGCATATTCTGCTCCCCTTTTAGCTTAGCAGTTGGATTGATGGGATTTCCAAAACTCATTAGAGCAATGAAAAAGGAGCCAGAATTATATCAGGGAGTAATGAGTTTCGTTGTCGATGATGTTTTAGCACCTTGGATTAGGATACAAAATGAGAAAACAGGTAATTTAATGGGAATAGGAGCTGATGCATGGGCTAGTGTACCAAATCTATCCCCCAAAGAGATGATGGACTGGATAGTCCCCTATAATCAACGACTCGAAAAGAAATGCAACGAATTTGGAGTAATCACGATGAACGTGACAGCAGACTATTGTGAAGAACGATTAGATAAATTTGATGAGAAAATACTTCATGATAGTTTTGATGTACAAATTGCAAGCATGGGTGGTAACCCCGCATTGTTCTTAGCCATGGGTCGATGGCATGAATACCCTCTCGAAGCAGTACGTAATTACACTGAAAAATTTCGAAAAGAAGGTAAAACCGTGTCGATTACAGCAGGGATAAATGCTCGATTGCTCCGTAATGGGCCCATAGAGAAAATTGTAGATAATGTTAAAAGATTCGTTGATGCTTTTGGAAGAGATCATAACCTAAGTATTCTCTTATCAAACGTTCCTGCAGACACTCCTTCGGAACACATTCACGCGGCTGTAGCCGCAGCTCATACTTATGGAAAGCTCCCTATCGCAGATAACCTAAATGAAATTCAAGTAAAAATTCCAACAAAGAAACCTTTTAAAGAATGGAGAATTGAGAATGAATCTATTATAAATGCTCAATTGAAAGAAGAAGCTAAAGAACAACGATTCGGTCTTGCAGGATTATTATGGCAACAGTTGGGACAGATAAATCAAAATGAAAAATTCAAAGAAGAATATGCCGATGCAAAAATGAGTTTCCTCTACAATCTTACTGACCAAAGATATAGTGCGCTAATTAAGATTGAAAATGGAACTCTAGATGTAAAACATATAGAAAATGATAGTGATACTATAAAAAATATTGAAGTTGATGGTTCAATAGCTTGTACTGCCAAATTATTTTTTGACTTCACTGGTGGAAAGATTTCTAAGGTTAGTATGATAATAAAAATGCTCACGGGAAAGTTGAAAGTTAAAGGCATGAAAAATATGCAAGAATTAGCCAAAATTATGGCTTTATAAAATTCATATAATTATTTAAAAAAAAATTTTTTTTTTAACTCACTTTATTCAAAACAATTCGCTATCTCCTATCTTTACACTCAAAATCATACCTATCCTTGAAAAAATTCATGCAATTACGTTATAAAAGGGAAAAGAATCCCATATTAATCATGTAGGTAAAATTTTTATTAAAGTTGAGTTTACCCTTATTATAAATATTTGACATAACATTAAAAATAAATAAGAGAAAGAGAGAAAATTGGCTCAAAAAAATATTTATGAGTATGATGCTAAAAAGCTCATAGCGCACGAATTACCAAAATACTTTCCAGATTTTAATTACCATAACAAGTTAGTAGTTATTGACTGTGAGACTGATTTAGATAAAGCAATTATAGAAAATCCATGGGTAAACACTGAAAAAGTCGTTGTTAAACCTGACCAACTCTTTGGAAAAAGAGGGAAGGCAAATTTACTCTTGTTAGACGCAAACTGCGACGAAATGAAAGATTTTTGTTATAGTAATTTAGACAGAGTTTGCGAAATTGGTAACGTAAGGGGCGCTTTGAAACGCTTACTTGTAGAACCTTTTATACCCCACGAAAAGGAGTATTATGTTTCCATTACAACTGAAAGAGATGGTGATGTTATCCATTTTAGTTTTGAAGGGGGTATTTTCGTAGAAGAAAATTGGGATAAAGTTATTCATATACCCGTACCTATAGGAACTGATATTACTTCGTTCGATATAGAAGGTAAGATGCCCGATTTAGGAAGTTCTAAAAATCTTTTGATATCATTTATAAAAGGGCTTTACCAAGTGTTTATTGATCAAGATTTTACTTTTCTTGAAATCAATCCTTTCGCAATCACTGAGGATAATAAAGTTGTACCTTTAGACGTTAAAGCTAGACTAGA
>JAEOTW010000112.1 GCA_016839655.1 Promethearchaeota archaeon
ACAAATTCTTTTTAGAAGCTCATGTTAAATTGCGACCAATTGATTTTGCTACAGATGGAATATATTTATGTGGGTGCGCACATTCACCCAAAGATCTTCGAGAATCAATATCACAATCCAATGGAGCTGCCGCTCAAGCAGTTAAAATTTTAAGCGCAGAAAACCTTGTAACTTCTGGGCTTGTAGCTGTTGTTATAGAAGAAAATTGCATTGGCTGTGGAAGCTGTATGGAAGTCTGTCAATTTAATGCTATTGAATTAATAGAGAAAGAAAGAAAATTTGAAGATGTCACAATGACTATAAGGAAATCTCATGTAAATCCAGCGCTTTGTAAAGGATGTGGTACATGTGGCGCCCAATGCCCTAATTCAACAATAATAATTAAACATTTTGGTTTTGAACAAATCCACGCTATGATTTCTGCACTTTTAATCCAAACTTAAATTATAAGGTATTGATTTATGTCTAAGTCAAAAAAGAAAGTAAATAAAAAGGATTTTCACCCAAATATATTGTGTTTTTGTTGTAATTGGTGTAGTTATGCAGGAGCAGATTTAGCTGGTGTATCTCGTTTTCAGTACCCCGCTACTATTCGGATAGTAAGAGTGATGTGCTCCGGCAGAGTTGATCCCGCTTTCATTTTAGAAGCTTTTAAAGATGGTATTGATGGCGTAATTGTGACAGGCTGCCATATTGGTGACTGTCATTATTTAAAAGGAAATGAATTTGCTAGAGATCGATTCGAAAATTTTAAAGAAATATTAAAAATGTTCCATCTAGAAAAACGATTTAGACTTGAATGGGTTAGTGCATCTGAAGGAAAACGATTTGCTGAGGTTATTACTGAATTTACGAATGAAATTAAAAAATTGGGCCCATTATTGGCAATTTAGCGTATATATATGGAAAGGTAAATTCAGAGTCTGATTTCAATGTAAATTTCTTTGAAAAGGCAAAAAAATCTTAGTTTGTTCTAGAGCAAGGTTTTATTTTTTTCTTTTCTTTAATTTAAAATTAATATATTGAAGGACACTTAAGAATTGCTCTCTGAAATATTTTTTTTAATTAGATTCCTGAATCTAATTAATTTTAGTATTATTATTTTTGTGCTATGAATTCAATAACAATTCCAAGTTCTTTCTCGGTATCAAGATACACAACGTCAAGAGGACCAACTTGAATTAAGAATAAAATTTTTGTTCCTTTTTTCTGATACGCTTCTATATAGGGTGTAATATTATCAACTGAAATTGCAAGATGATGTAGTCCTTCTTTTCCTCGTTCTAAGAATTCTTTATATGGACTTTCACCTTCCAAAGGTTGAATTAGCTCTATGTCTAGACTGAGTAATTGACTCACAGCAATTTTCAGCGATACTTTTGAGTCCTTTCCCCTAATTAAACATGGAGTATCATGTTGTTCGAATGTATGAAATCTAATCCTATAATCTAAAGATTTCATAGATTCAATTTGTTTATCTACATCTTTAAAAACATAACCTAAATGATATATTTTGAAATCTCTTTTCATATTTTAGGACCTTACTACTTTGTTCATTTTAGAGGATTTCATTATATTTTGTTCTCATTCATTTTTAAGGTTTCTAGTTCTATATATATTTTGTATAACAAATTGACTTCATTGTACCGGAAATAATGAGATACTTCAGAAAATTATTCATTAATTCTTTATTTTTTTAATGGTTTGAGATGGGAAGGGATGGAGTATGTTCTTGAGTATTAATTTTCTTTTTTCTTTTTCTTATTTTTTTTGGAAAGGTAAATTCAGAGTCTGATTTCAATGAAAATTTAATGGAAAATGATTTATATTTTGTACATGGTAAAACATATCTTTTTCACTAATAAATAAATCTATAGAAGTCTATTGATCTAGTGTGGTAATATCAATAAGAGAATTTAAGCTTAAGAATGAGATTTATTATTTTTTAAAAAACCTTGGTAGTTACAAGAATTTTCAATACATAGCTTATATTATTGTACATAATTTAAAAGCAGAAGTTATTGAAACCGTTCTCGGTTTTGACAGTTTAATCATAATATTTAAAAAGGATAATTTTGAATTCCGATTGGCTCAAGATACTTACTTTGAGACGCATTTGACACTAGAACATCAAAATAAAGAAGATAATGATTCATTAAGGGTATTAGCAAATGAGTTACTAGAAATTATTAAAGCAAAACGTAGAAGCTATTTACCTCGGAGTAAGATAAAAGAAATTGAGAAATGGTTTCATTTGATTTTTGAGAAATGGTTTAAAGTATAAAAAATATCTGGTGAACTAATCATAGAAGTTATGATAAAAAAAGTGAGAAGTGGAGCACAATACATGGGCAAAATCTATGATTTTTGGATAGATGCGGAACTTCAAAGTGGGATTCAAATTAAAATATTTGACTATACATTTGATCTTAGAAATTATGAAAATCAAAGAGTTGAGTGTTTAATATTGGCTTTTTTAATTGAGTGTGTTACAGGAATCACTGATATTAATGAATCAGTAAAAAATGTATCCGCTCCAGTAGATAAACCATTTACTAAAATAATTAAAGGGAATTTCAACAAAAACTATTTTATTCCAGAAAAATGGAAGTCTTATGCTAATAAAGTTTATTATTCAATCCAAAATAGCGATGGTGTCTTTTTATTAGGCGATTCTGATGTAAAAGATGAAGATTTGAAAGAAAACGAAATAATCACTCTATACGTGGGCAGATTTGATTTATTGGAATGGAATCCAATTGAATAACTTTTCTTTCTTTTCCAGCTCCCCCGTGGTGCCTCTTCCTAAAAAAGTAGGCTCATTGAATTATTATTTGATTTCAATGAAATTTCTTAGAAAAGATGGAAGAAAATGTAAGGAGTTTAGGGATTCTAAAAGTAATTAGCAAAATATAAAATTTATAACCCCGCATCTTTGCGAGCTTCCTGCTTCTACTCGCCCAATATGACCTTTTTCGCCATTTTGTAGCAAAATTTTTAGACCCTCCAAATATTTTATTCCACAATCTTGATGCCAATAATAATTATAACCTTTTTGTGGGACAAATCTAAGCCTAAGTATGCTTTTTTTAATAATTTCTCCACACCAATCACATTTAGTGGTGCCCGTGGGTGCTTCTTCTATTTGAAACATCGCATAAAATTCTTCATTCTGTCAAACAATATTTTACATTTAAATCTCATTGAATTAAAAGCTTTTTAAAAAAATCTTTTGGTGTTTATATTACTATTTATCAATACTAATCCTTAAACGCAAAACTCAGTAAATTACCATCAACAGTATTGTAAAGATAAAAAAGGGGATATTCGTGAAAAAGCTACCACTCATATTCATCATTAGAATTAGACCACTGATCAGTAATATCAACCCAATTACCCCTATCACAACCCTACCTAATGAAGAGAAATGTTTCACTCAGACTTCAACCGCTTCTAGTTTATAATTTCTATACCAATACCTTATCAATATATAGTAGTTTTAACTTTTTAATAAATTTCTAATTTGTTAATACTCTTCCATTTTTTACATCATACTATTAAATCTTGATCGATAACAATTACTCTGATGGAAAAAGTGCTAGAAACAGATCATCATTTAATCCATCATTATCAGTAAGTAACATTATGTAGATAATGTACAAATCAAATTGTAGCAAAATTAACTATTCCCAACATATTCCCTAAAAAAAATATCAATCTGGATCTCATCGTCATTTCTCTTTAACATAAACGAACAAAAAACCCATAATACAAAATAAATAATGGAAAGCATGACCAATTACGAAATAACAGATGTAAAATATGTTTGGGATTGATCGTTTGCTAAGTTAGAAATGTAGGATATTGATCATTTCTTACAAATATATTTATATAATAAAATGCCTTTATTTTTTATTCAATAGAAAAGAAGTTGCGGAAAACAATTCTTTATTAAAAAAACTAAAAAGTGTTCAATAATGGAGGGTTCAGTATTAGTTATTGGTGGGGGGATAGCAGGGATACAAGCTTCTTTGGATTTAACTGAATTAGGCTTTAAAGTTCACTTAGTAGAAAAGACTCCTTCAATTGGAGGAAGAATGGCTCAACTTGATAAAACCTTTCCAACAAACGATTGTAGTTTATGTATTCTTGCCCCTAAAATGGTGGAAGTATTTAGAAATCCTAACATTGAATTAATGACTTATCATGAAGTTCAAAAAGTCTCTGGAAAGCCAGGAAATTTTGTGGCTACAGTCCTTAGGAAACCTCGTTACATTGATGAGACTAAATGTACAGGATGTGGCAGTTGTGCGGTTAAGTGTCCAAAGATCGAATTCCCTAACATCTTTGATATGAATCTAGGTAAAAGAAAATCAATTTATATTCCTTTTCCTCAAGCAGTTCCTCCTGTTTATTTAATTGACCCTCAATTATGCTTAAAACTAACTAAAGGTGTATGTGGGGTTTGTGAGAAAGTTTGTAAGGCAGAAGCAATAGATTATGAACAAAAACCTCAAGAACTCAAATTGAATGTTGGTGCTATTGTTGTTGCTACTGGATATGATGTTTTAGGAGAGGAATTAACTTCAAGATGGGGTTACAATTATAAAAATGTGGTAAATGCTTTAGAATATGAACGAATGTTATCGGCTTCTGGTCCATTTGACGGAGATATTCTGCGTCCCAGCGATGAGACCGAACCAGAAAAAATAGCATTTATTCAATGTGCTGGATCAAGAGATCTACGTGAAGGGATTCCTTATTGTTCTAGTGTATGTTGTATGTATACAGCAAAAGAAGCGATAATTACAAAGGAGCATTCTGAAAACTCAAAATGTTTTGTATTTAGGCATGATGTGAGGGCATATGGAAAAAACTTTTATGAATTCACTCAGAGAGCTCAGAATGAATATGGAGTAAAATATTTCCAAACTAAAATTAGCAGAATTATAGAAGATCCTGAAACAAATGATCTTGTAATTCATTATGAAGACTTGAAAAATGGAAAGTTTAAAGACTTCAAAGCAAATCTAGTTGTATTAGCAACACCTCTCGTTCCTTCAGCGGGAACTAAAGAATTAGCTGAGATTTTAGATCTTGAACTAGACGAGTACTTTTTCTTCAAAGAGAAATCGTATTTCAACAAATCTTTATCCTCGAGAGAAGGGGTATTTTTAGCGGGGTTTTGTCAAGGTCCTATGGATATACCCGAAACTGTAGCTGATTCCAGTGGTGTTGCTTGTCAAGTTGCGACATTACTTAATTCCTTTAAGTTTTCTGAGACAAAAGAAAGAGAAATTGAACTATCGGAAATGGAGGTTAAAGATACCGATAACCCTAGAATAGGTGTAATGGTATGCCATTGTGGTATTAATATTGGAAAATATGTTGATATACCTCAGGTTATTGAATCAATTAAGGCTTTACCCAATGTAGAATTTTGTGAAGATAATTTATATTCTTGTAGTTCTGATTCTCAAGAACGTATTAAAGAAGTTATAAAAGAATACAACCTAAATAGATTCCTCGTAGCTTCTTGTACTCCTCGAACACATGAATCCTTATTTCAGGAAACCTGTCAAGAAGCGGGTTTAAATAAATATCTTTTCGAAATGGTAAATATACGTGATCAATGTTCATGGGTTCATATGACAGAAAAGGAGCTAGCTACTCAGAAAGCAATAGATTTAGTTAGAATGGGAGTCGCTAAATCAAGATTATTAAAACCACAGGAAGAAGAAAAACTAAAAATCACTCAAGCAACATTAATTATTGGTGGGGGTATATCAGGGATGACAGCTGCATTAAGTATCGCAAATCAAGGATTTGATGTTTATCTTATAGAAAAAGAAGAACATTTGGGTGGGAATTTAAGATTCTTGAATATGCTATATCCTACCCAACAAGATGCTTCAATTATCTTAAATGAGACCATAGAGAAAATAATAAATCATAATAAAATTCAAATCTTTCTAAAATCTAAATTAACTGGTATTAACGGATATATTGGCAACTATAACGCAACACTTACTGATTCAGATAATAAAGCTCATGATTTACAAATCGGTACTATAATTGTTGCCACTGGAGGAAAAGAATTAAAACCGAATAAATTTTTTGATTATACTTACACAAACCATAATGTGATTACGCAATTACAATTAGAGCAGCAATTAAAGGATGAAGATCACTCATGGCTAGATAAACTCAATCATATAACCACTCTGTTATGTGTTAATGCAAGACAAGAAAAAGATATAACATATTGCTCAAATATTTGTTGTGAAAGTGCTATTAAAAACATTAATATTCTAAAAGAATTAAAACAAGATCTCAAATTAATAGTTCTTTATCGAGATCTCCAAATGGCAAAGAAAGAATTTGAGAAATATTATCGTGAACGTAGAAAGGATGCTATATTTCTAAGATATGATTTAAGTAAACCTCCAGTAATCAAGGAAGGAAAAACAGGAACAAGCCCATTTGAAATAGAAGTATTTGATACGAATTTACAAGAAAATATCAATTTTAAAACAGATCTATTAGTATTATCAACACCCATGGTTCCAGCTGATAATATGGATGAGTTGGCAAAAATGCTTAAAGTTCCTTTGGATAAGAATGGATTCTTTTTAGAGGCTCATGTCAAATTACGACCATTGGATTTTGCTACAGACGGTATATTTTTATGCGGATGTGCTCATTGGCCTAAAAATATACAAGGTTCAATCTCGCAAGCGAATGGAGCAGCGGGAAGGGCATGTCGTTTTTTAAGTGCGGAGGAGATTACTACTTCTGGATTAGTAGCAGAAGTAGATCAAGAGTTATGTATCGGTTGTGGTACTTGTGAAGAAGCTTGTTCGTACAATGCCATAGAACTCACAGAAATTCTAAGAGAATATGAAGAGGTAAATTTACCAATTATAAAATCTTCAATAAATTCAGGATTATGCAAAGGATGCGGGACATGTGCAGTAAACTGTCCAGTTGGGGCAATAACAATCAAACATTATGATTTTGAACAAATCAATGCTATGATTAGGACACTAGCAATGTAATAAAAGAATATGAGAAAATATCTTATTTGACAATAGAGTTATTAATTCTAATCCGAAAAAATAAATTATTTCCTTTTTTTTCCTTATCATTATCATTGCTTCAAATAGTGATTTTTAAACTTATTAATTAAAGTGAAACCTATTACTGAAACAACAAAGGTTGATGATTTAAAGGAACAAGAGGATGACATCAATTCATACCTTGAGAAAATTTATGAACCAAATATAAGAAAATTATTGTATCGATGTTATCAATGTGTTCGCTGTAGTGGTGTTTGTCAGCTCAGTAAAGTTCAAACTTTTGAGCCCAGTCGGATTATTCAAATGATATTGGAAGGATTTGAGGATAGGATCATTGAAAGTGGGACTTTATGGGATTGCTTGACATGTAATGCTTGTCTTCAAAACTGCCCTGAGGGAATAAACTTCGCAGATATAGTAAGAATGGCAAAATATAAGATGCGAGAAACTAATAATCAAAATTCAGATGATTTAATTGCTCATAAAGGAGTTTATACCACCATTTCAGAGATAATGAGTGAAGCTCATATAAATCCAAAAAGATCTCTTGAATGGATTCCTAAGGGATGTGAAATTTCAAAACAGGGGAATATAATGTATTATGTTGGTTGCTTACCGTATTTTAATTTTGAGTTTGAAAACTCTGAATCTATAGCAGAAAGTACTCTAAAAATTCTCTGCCAAATGGAAAAAGAACCAATAGTAGTTCTTGAAGACGAAATTTGCTGTGGTCATGATCTTTATTGGGGTCAAGGAAAACTCAAAGAATTCATCAATCTAGGAAAAAGAAATATAAAAAGAATTGAAGAAACGGGAGTTAAAACCATCATTACTGCCTGTGCTGAATGTTATAGGTCTTTTAAAGTAGATTATCCTAAGATTTTCGAAGGCTTTAAAGATAAATTTGTTGTTAAACATTTAATTGAATACATATATGAAAATTGGAAAGCAAAGAAGATTGAATTTATTAACCCATCTAAAAAGGAAGAACTCATCCCTTTTACCTACCATGATCCATGTCGTTTAAGTAGGTTTTTACCTAAAGATAGCAATATAATAGAAAATGTTCGTGAGATTTTTTTTCATCTAAAAGATATTGGATATAAGTTTAATGAAATGGCACATAATAAAACTGATGCATTGTGCTGCGGTGTAAGCTCTTGGATGAATTGTAATGATCGTTCAAAAGCCTTGCGTTATAAAAGGTTACTCGAAGCAAAGGACGCAGGGGAGATAATGGTTACTTCTTGTCCTAAATGTAAAATGCATTTGTCCTGTTTACAGGAGGATTATGAAGATATATCTTCAATTGAAATAGTCGATTTTTCTGAGTTCTTAGTGAATTTAATAAAAATTGCTGAACCTAATCAAAATGTGGAGGCAGAAAAATAATGGAAGGCTCAGTATTAGTCATTGGTGGTGGTATAGCAGGAATTCAAATTTCTCTTGATCTCACCGAATTAGGATTTAAAGTTTATTTAGTAGAAAAGTCCCCTTCAATAGGAGGAAGAATGGCTCAATTGGATAAAACATTTCCAACGTTAGATTGTTCTTTATGTATCTTAGCTCCTAAAATGGTTGAAGTATTTAGAAATCCGAATATTGAACTAATGACCTATCATGAAGTTCTTAATATTGATGGCGAGCCTGGTGATTTCACAGCAAAAATTTTAAAGAAACCAAGATATGTTGATGAATCAAAATGTAAAGGGTGCGGAGATTGTGGAAATAAATGTCCTAAAATTTTAGCCCCAAATCCTTTTGAAATGAATATAGGTAAAAGAAAGTCCGTTTATATTCCTTTTCCTCAAGCAGTTCCTCCTATCTACTTAATTGATTCAGAAATGTGTTTATATTTGAAGAAGGGAGTATGTCAAGTATGTAAAAAAGTCTGTACTGCTGATGCGATAGATTTTGAACAAAAACCTGAAGAATTTGAGATTAAAGTTGGAGCAGTAGTGGTCGCGACTGGATTTGAAATGCCTGCTGAAGAACTATCATCAAGATGGGGATATAGATTTGAAAATGTTGTAAGTGCTCTTGAATATGAAAGAATATTATGCGCATCTGGTCCATTTGAAGGTCATGTTATGAGATTAAGTGATGAAAAGGAACCTGAAGTAATTGCGTTTGTTCAATGTGCAGGTTCAAGAGATCTTCATGAAAATGTACCCTTCTGTTCTAGTGTATGTTGCACATATACAGCAAAACAAGCAATCATTACACAAGAGCATTCAGAAAATTCAGAATGTTATGTATTTCGACATGACATACGTGCGTATGGTAAAAATTTCTATGAATTCACAGAAAGAGCTCAAGAAGAATATGGTGTAAAATATTTTCAATCGAAAATAAGTACAATTGAAGAAGATCCCAAAACCAAAGATTTACTTATACATTTTGAGGATTTAAAAACTGGTGAATTCCAAGATTTTCGTGCCAATTTAGTTGTTCTAGCATCACCCCTTGTTCCATCAAAAGGAGTTAAAGAATTAGCAAACTCTTTAGGAGTGGAGTTAGATAAATACAACTTTTTTCAAGAAAAATCGTATTTTGATAAATTGAAATCTACAAGAAATGGAGTCTTCTTATGTGGATTTTGTCAAGGACCAATGGATATTCCAGAAACTGTTGCAGATGCTAGTGGAGTAGCTGCACAAATTGCAGATTTATTAAATTCCGTAAAGTACACCCAAATGAAAGAGAAAGTCTTTGATGTACCAGAAAAGGTAGTCAAGATCACTGATGAACCAAGAATAGGCGTAATGGTTTGTCATTGTGGAATTAATATAGGAAACTATGTAGATGTGCCAAGAGTGGTAGAATATGTTAAGGAATTACCAAATGTAGTGGTTTGTGAAGCAAATTTATACTCCTGTTCTTCTGATTCTCAAATAAGGATTAAGGAATTAATTGATGAATATAATTTAAATCGCTTTATTGTCGCATCTTGTACTCCAAGAACTCATGAATCATTATTTCAAGAGACATGTCAAGAAGGAGGTCTGAATAAATATCTTTTTGAGCTTGTTAATATTCGAGACCAATGTTCCTGGGTTCATATGACAAAAAAAGAGGCAGCTACAGAAAAGGCTATAGATTTAATAAGGATGCATGTTGCTAAATCAAAATTATTAAAACCTCAGAGAGAAGATAAAATTGATATTACACATACAGCATTAGTTATTGGAGGTGGCGTTTCTGGTATGACTGCAGCTCTAAATATTGCTAATCAAGGATTTAAAACTTTTCTTGTAGAAAAAGAAAAACAATTAGGTGGAAACTTAAAACATCTAAATGTTTTGTATCCCGTACATAAGAATGCCTTAGAATTATTAAGTGAATTAAAAGAGAAATTAGATAAAAACAACAATATTCAAGTATTCTTGAGTAGT
>JAEOTW010000113.1 GCA_016839655.1 Promethearchaeota archaeon
AAATTCTTACAGGAAATTCCTTAGTTAATGCCTTAAGAACATTTTATGTTCAAGATGAGTCTTACAAAAATAATAATGAAAGTAAAAAAGAAGCTTTGAAAGAATTTAAACCACATTTTCTTGTCAAATTCTTAATGTTTACTGTTTTGATTATATATTTTGATTTTGTTCTTTTTTCTATTAATTTATTTATTTTATATGTTATTCTCATTAATTTGGGTTTTATACTAATACTAGTATTGATATGGTGGAGATCATTATTATTTCAATTTACAAAATTAAAATTATTACAAGACAATGATATTTTAATTGTAAATCCGTTTAAGAATGTTCTCTTTTATCATATTAGACAGTTTCCTTATACTATATTTGTTCATATTAACAATCAAGTTCTTATTGGAATGAAGATGGTTAATCTCAAGTATGTTTACCAAACTCCTTTTTGTCTTCTAGGCAGATTCATTGAAAGTCTGAATAATCATAAGTTATCATTTAGTTACACACTAAAAAACCAACCTATCGATTATTACGAATTTTATAAAAGAGGTTTGAAATTTGTCTATGAAAAACAAAAAAATTTGATGCTTTGGAGAGAAGATACGAAAATTAAAGACTCAATTCAAGCTGAAAGATGGTTAGGATACCGTTATGGAATGTGGTATAGTATATTAACCATGACAATTAACAATTATAGATTTGTTGATGAAATTAATGATGTTTTGTTTTCTGAAATGGAAGATGAATTAATTACAAAGGTAGATACCCTAAGAGGGGCATTTAATATCAACTTTCAGAGTTATGAAATTGAGGATTTAAAAACAAAGAATTTAATTTCAGGATATTTGTTTTCAACATTAAAAAACAACTTATTTCAATTAAATGGTAGTCACCTTAATTATGTAATGTTACAAGGAACATCTATGCATCCACTTTCTACTATTGTGGATATTCTTAAAAAAGGGACTCAAACAAAAATAGCTGCAGAATTTAACACTCCACTCTATTTAGAAAATTACATAACTATTGGTCATACTATTAATACTGAAGTTTTAGAACCTGAAGTACCTGTGGGATTTACATTTGAACAATTAAAGAATTTACTCATAGTTAATGGGATTTCTGAAAAGAGAGATGCAATTGCTATGAAAATTGTCTCAGAGCTAATAGAAACGAAAGTTCCTTCCCTTATTTTTGATTTTACTGGAAGCTGGTCTAAACTATATAGTCATTTTGAAGATTCTAGGTTTGAAAAAGATATTTTACATTTCAAATATGGAAGTGTTTTCATTATTGATCCTACTAAATCAGATATTCCTTATGATCCTCATAATACAGATTACTTGGAATTTGTATTTGATGCATTTGGATTAGCATTTAAGAAAGATGAGAGAACAGTTGAAATGTTTCGAAATACTATTCAAAGAAATCCTGACATGGATTTGGGATCTATTCGTATGGCCTTACAAAATCAGAGTGATTGGGAAAAAAACCCGATAAGTGATACTTTGCTTTCATTATTCTCAGATTTTACCCAAGATGATTTAACATTCTTTCAAGGGATTCAAAAGGACAGTATCTTAGCCAATCAATTCATCCAAAATCCAAAAACCATAATTATTGATCTTTCAGTGCTCAGGGAATTAAATAAAAAATTATTTCTAACATTTATTATTCTGGCGAAGATTATTCATTACGTACAAAATGAGGGAGATTTTTATGAGAAATTTATTGTCGTTCCCAATATAGATATTTTCTTTGATTCTTACTTTCTAGATTTAAAAAGGAATTATGATAAAGTGGATCTCTTTTTAAAACCATTAATTGAAAATAAATTTGGGCTTATTCTGTCAGCAAATCAAATACATTACTTACACGCTAACTTTTTACTTTATTTTAATAATATTATCACCCTAAAAACTACAGATACCAGAGATGTTTCAGTATTGCGCAATCTAATGAACTTGCAGGAAATTGAGGGAATTGGTTTCTACAGTCGGTCGAGAAATCAGACTTATCAAATTAAATATCTTAAAAATATGAAAGATAATGAAGTTTTAATTAGAAGAGAAGATATTGATCAACCATTTCCAGCATATATAGATTGGAAAGAAATAGAAAGTAAAAGACAACTTCCTTATGATAAAATTGTTACTTTAATGGACCAACAGGGGTTTGACTTAAAATTTTCAGAAAGAAAAATATTAGAACAAGCCAAAAAATTGCTGTTTGAGATAGATCTGGGACACTATATTGTGTATTTAGATGAATGCATTAAATTTTTAGACGAGATACAAACTATCGACCAGATTGGAAATCTATATAAACATAAGCTCAAATCTCAATTAAAAGAAATAATTTATCCTAAAGCATCTCAGAAAACTAGTAAGAAAGAACACCTAAAAAGAATTAGAGATGAACTCTTGAATATTTTAATTAAACATGGATACTTAGTGGAAAACCATCCACGAAGAGCGAGTGGTTCAGAAGCCTTAAGAACCTCTTATTCTGTAGGAGAAAGGTACCATGAAGCATTAAATGATTATTATCAAACTAAAGGAAGATCACAAACTGATGTAAGTGTTGAAATATTAGAAAAAACTACAAATAAATCAGATTTAGCTAATATATTTCAAGAAAAACCTCGAAAATATATTATTCAGCAACATAACTTAAAAGATGCCTTAATGCGTGAGTTTAGTGATTTTAACTATAATATTTTTAAGATTTATAGTTATATTAACAAGGAAGAATATAAAAGTGCGCTAAAAATAGAGTATGGATTAATTAATACCTTTATTATCAGTGTAATTAAGCAATATAATAATATAGAAAGCCCGATATCTCATGATATTTTAGAGAATTTTCTGATCTTTTTGGAAGATAACAAGAATTTTCCATTTACAAAACAAGAACTCTTAGATTATATGGAGCGATACAAGGTATTAAATTTAGAAACTAGCAACCCAGAAACTTTAGCTAAAGAGATATACCAATTTATATATAATTTCTTTATAAAAATTCAGAACTATATCTACGAGGGGAATAACAATGATCAGTGAACAGAAAAAAGATTTTCTTTATGAAATGTTAGAAAAAATTGTTTTTAATGAAACTCAATTATTGACTCTAAAAAAAGGAATTGAAAAAGTCGCCGATGGTTATCTTACTCCAAAAAGTTTAAGAAAGCAAATTATAGAACTAAGAGCAAAATTAATTGAGGAATTGATTGAGTTTTTTCCATTTTACCTTAAACAGAGTACGACTAAAAATAAATTGACCTCGTTTACTGATTTGGATGATACGTCATTAATATCTGAAGAATTGGAAGAAAAAAATAATTTACTTGAAGAAGTCGGATATAAAGTAAATAATATTTATAAAAAATTAAAAGAAAAATTCGATGTATAAAAATTATATTTAAAGGAAAAAAATCCACACATTCTTCTTCTTTTTTATTTAAATACCTTTGCTGAAATTTTAGTTAAATTATAGTCATATTCTAAGATTTGGGATAAAACAGAGAGAAACACAAAACATGATATCAGAAGAATTAACAACGGATTTGGTTATTTCTATTAATGACTCATTCCCTGACTCTACTAGTCAATTTCTAAAGCCATTTGAAAACTTAGAGATTCTAAGTATCAATGAAGGGATGCATCTTAATTTCGAAATTGAACAAAAAGTTAAGGCAAGGAAAAAAAGTCCAATACTAAAACTTGCTCAACCTAAAGATGCATTTGAAATTGTCGAAATCTATAAAGAATTATATAATGGAACATACCCTTATAAAGAAATGGAAGATGTCCAGGAAGTACAAGAGATGATAAAGAGTCCGAATTGTGATTGGGTTGTGTTTAAAGATATTCATGATAATACAATGGGGTGTTTTACATTTGTTCTTGATTTTGAAGATAAAATGGGTTATATTAGAGGATTAATGTTAAAAAAACAATATCAAGGGAATGTTGATGTAATTAAAGCTGTGATTGGCTCTTATATAGGGATGTATAGTAAATATAAAGATAAAATTTTCCGATGGTATTGTGAAAATCGTACGGCTCATGCTAAATCTCAATTTGCTCTATCGATTGGTGGAATACGACCACTTGCGTTTTATCCAAATAAAGATATTTTTTTAGGAAAAGTAGAATCTGATATTTTGCATATTTGCTATGATGAAAGAGCAATTACAACATTGCGAAGTAATAACACCCCTGTAGTAATTCCTGAAGTTGTGAATTGTTTTTTATACTCTACTCAAAGATACAACCTCGGTGCCTGTAAGTTTGATAATTCCGATCTTGAATTAAATTTTAGAAAGATTAGACGCTTAAGGAAAATTTTTTCGAGTAATATTACTAGAGACAAGTTTGGCTATGAAACAATCCGATTTACCTTTAAGGACTCTAAATCCTTTTTTGAGTTCATACACACTCCACAAATTCAAAACTTTGAGAAAACTACCTACAAAGTAGAATCTCTTGAGGAATTATATGTATTTGTGGAACATTTCATGAAATGTGGCAAGGATTTGGGAATAAGATATTGTGAAGTATTTTTATCCGCATATAATCCTGAACATCAAAAATTATTTAACAGATTTAGATTAGAACCTCGGGGATATTTACCAAGCTGGAAATATAATAAGGAAAGAGGATTGTTTGAGGATTACATCTTATTTAACTACTTCGAAGGGGAGATCAATCCAGATATTCAATTAATTGAAGAAGGAAAAAGACTTTTGGACGTTTTAGGTGTCCAATATACGCATAACCCTAAATTAATAGTAAAGAAAGTAATGCCAATCCAGAAGAAAATTGTTCAGATTTGGGACAAAACAAAATTAGTGAAATCAAGCATTATAACTGGTTATACATTATATTTATTCTTACTTTTACTAAGTATGGGCATTGCTTTCATTCAAGGATATAATATTATTGCAAATACAATTAGTCAACTTGGTACTTTCCATATGACTCCTTTCCCATTTTTATTCGATATTTCAAGTGTGTTTGGTGGTATTGCTACAGTATTGTTTAGTAAGTTCTTTTGGGAAAAAATGGACATTTCTAAACAACAACCTAATAAAATCAAGTATTTTCTATGTCAAATACCTCGTTATGCTTTGATTGGAGGGGGTGTTGGAATTATCATGGTTGGTGTGTTTAGTATAGATAGAGGGTTTGGAATATGGCATGATATCTCCTCTTGTGTAGCATTTGGAGGATTTATTGCTTCTTTGTTGGGGTATGGAATCATTATTATTCGATCCAATTTAAATGTCCCAAAATTATTTGGTTTTGGAGGATTCTTACCTTTTTTATCCTTAATTGGATTTTATATCTTTGTTTCCCCACTTTTTGAATGGTTTATATTAATTTCTATTATTTTCACTTACATTCCCCTTTGCCTATGGCTCACATTGAAGTAGATTTATCAAATTAATAAATTAGTATTTTTTTTAATCTTTTACAGGTTGAGATGTTAAACAAAAAAAATATGAAAATAAAATATTTATTGAATAGATGATATATTCTGCTTTTTTCTTTCTCTTTTTTTAAACATATTGATATTTTTTTCAATAGTTTCTCTATTGGGATTATCTTTCAATTGAATACGAATATGGTTTAACATTTCTTCTTGTGATACTCCAATTTGATTAAGAAATTTATTTACTTCAGTTCTCTTGAACTTGTTTTCAAGAATTAAAGGTCCTATCATTTTAAGTGTTCTTAACCACTTTTTCCTTGATGTTGGATTTTGACGCACTAATTCAGCATATTGATACGCGTAGAGAATTCCACCGTAACGGTTAAGATCATAAAACATCGCAGCATGGATTACATTACAATTAGTTAATAATGGATCAGCATGCCCTTTTTTTATATAATTCTTTGATTCTACAAGTTCAATAATATCTTGTTCTCGATATGGAATCACATGGTAAGGAAGTAACACTCTAGGAAGTAATCCACTCTCGATTTCTTGATCGGTTAAATACCATCTTGCATCATTTGCATTAAAAATAGGATTATCTAATAATTGAGGTCTCCATTCTTTAATGACTTCATTTTGTGGCATTTCATAAAAATAACGAAATATTTGATCAGGAGAATAGCCAAATAATACATAAGGAATTTCTTGTTTTACTGCTTCTTTTACCACAATACTATGGATTAAATCAGAACAATAATCACATATATTCCGTGTTAAAAATACATCATCAGATTTATGATGAAAAAAATGATATTTATATAGCTTAGTGAAAGTAGGTATACATTCTTCAATTAAAATATGGTCTACTTGGATTTCATTTAATGTATCTCTCATATTATCTTTTGCGATGTCAGTCATAAAACCGGTATCAGACGTAACTGCTAATGGAGTTAATCCCAACTGATTAACTAAATAATCTAACAAGGCTGTTGAATCTTTACCACCTGAATATCCCAATATACAATCATACTCTCCCTCTCGATGAGTGTTTTGCATATCTTTTACAATATAGTTCCAATCTTCAAGAACTTTCTGTCTTATTTCATCACTAATTTCTGTCCGGGACCAATTCAAATTTTTATGGTCGAGGTCTGTACAAAAGTCACAAAGACCTTCTGAGTTTAAACGTACTCCTAGAAATCCTTCAGGTAAAATACATTTTCCACAAATATTTTGACGTTCTATCATAAAATCACCTTATAGAATATTTGTAAATAAAATCTTCTTGAAATATTTAAAGGAAAAATCAAGATCTCTAATTTTTTCTTTAAAAAGAAAAGCTGTAATTTAATAGTAAAATTAGTCTTGATAATTTTGAAATGATGCAAACAACTCAACAAATAAGTAGATTAGCAGTTATTGAGATTTATGACTTAGAAGAGATTAGAGATGTGTTAGAAAGTACGTTGTATGTCCCTGATATTCTTGTACGAGAAATTGTAATTCACGAGCTACTATCTTACTTGGAAGAGAAATTAACCGATCCCAATTATAGAATTAAAGTCTTTGTAGCTCATAATGAGATTGAGGTATGTGGATTCGTCATTTGTCAGATAGATCCATATTATACTAGCTATAGTAGAAAATGTGGGACATTTGGATGGTTACATGCAAATGATTTTGCTACTTGCAAAGAATTAATTAGGGAGTGTGAACTTTTTGTAAGGGAAAATAGAATTCGAAAAATACGTGGAAATATTAGCTTTCCTAAAAATCTTGGGGGATTAGGTATTCAATTTATTGGATTTGATCAGCAGATTATTTATGGTGTAGGGTATAGCAAACCAGGAGCTCGAACTATTGAATACTTAACTCGATTAGGATATAAGAATGAATCTGAATATACATGTGTTCGTGTTACACAGCAATCATGGAATAAAGGAAAAAAAGTAGATAAAGATATCCGACTTGGATTTCCAACATTAGATGAATTATATAATTATACAGATGCTATTCGAGACCTTGCAAATAATTCATTTTACCAGATTATGCCCGATGGATCTGGTAGAAATCGCGTGTTAGATTTTTTCGATGCTTATAGCAAATTACCCGACTCATTCTATAAAATTAATGATGATGTTGTTCTTAAGGATTACTCCATAATTCCTGAATATATTAAGGCATGGGAGTCATGTGATCTTGAGCAAATTCAACCATATGTTCCCATGGCTTTTGATAGACATACTAATGAATTAATAGGAATTATTTTATGTTTGCCAGACCTCTATGAAGCGTGGCGAGGGGAACCAATAACAAGAGTTAATGTTGATACAGCCATGGTGAAGAAGGGTTATTATGGCAAGGGTATTTTCTCTGCTCTTAATAATATCGGACAACTCACATGTCTCATGCGTGGACTTACTTACTACGAAGGAACCTCCATTTGGTCAAACAATACTAGAGCAATTGATACGATTTTCCCCCATTGTAAACCAATTAGAAAACATTCTGTTTTACAGAAACGACTCTAATATGATTAGATTTTTCAAATAAAAATAAAATAATAAAAAATAAATTTAATCTTTTTTATAATTCGCTTCAAGGTAGAATCCAACGAAGATCACAATGAATATAACCAAATCTAATATTTCTGACAGATTTATATAAGCTGTATTAATTCCAATGATACGTTGGAGCACAGGTCTCATTATTTGAGAAATTAAATATGCAGTAAACCCTATCATCAATACAAATGAGTTTACTTGAGAAAGACGTTTATTCTTATATGAAAATGCAAAAAGCCATACGATTACCAAAAGCGAAGGAATAACTACTGCGGGTAATAAAATACTTATCGAGGGTGTATCAGAAACTATTATTACTCCAATAGATTCAATAATAAGCACTATTATCGCTATTATTAAACTCGTCTTGTTTCTAGTCTTTTCATCTCTGAGTTTTTGAAATTTTTCATTTAATGAAAGTCTAAAAAGAATCATTGTAATACTTAAATATATCAACGGAAGCACTGTAAAGATAATAATAAAAAACCTTATCTTAATTACAAGCAAATTCAGTGAATCTATAAAATATGTATATGTTAAATCAAAGAATAAATCTAACATTTTCCCAAATGTCAATAGAAGGAAAAAGATCGCAAATAGTATTGGAAGATCTGAAAGGAATTGTTTCTCTTGTTTAAACCATTTGTAAAGCATATACATTGAGCTTCCAAAGAGTATAATAATCCTGATTAAGAGGATGATAACAACTAAATCCATCCCTTGGATGTTATTAAATGCTTGAATAATAGTTGTAAGATTCAGAAGATAAAGAATTACAACAGTTATGAACCCTCCCAAAATGGAAAACAACAAAATTAGTTTGTATTGGTTTTTCTGATTCATCTACTTCATCCTAATTTTTGGAGTGATTGATTTATTTCTTATTTCAAAATTATCATAATAAAGTACTCCTTTTTTTCTATTCATTAAATTTATCAAAACCACTCAAAAAGTGGCAAGGAGAAAGGATTAAACGACTCAAAGAAGTAAATATTTAAAAAGGAAAGTTGTATTGAACTAACTTGAGTTCGGTCTGCATAGTTTTAATATCTTTCTGTAAACTTTTATTAAGAGGGATACCCGTTTCTTTTTTCTTCTTCTCAGCAATGAATTCCTTTTCTCCGGCGGTATATATTCTATCTGCACCCGGAATCTTTTTTGATCCTCTTAAGTCTCTCAGAATGTTTCCAGCAGTCATCTTGAATGAGTCTAATCCAATAAAATTCCCTAGGTTGATTGCTAGGAAAAAATGTCCAACCTTTAATCTTTTTTGACCTTCCTCAACTATACCAAGAGTATCTCTTAAATAGATACCCTCTTGTAGAGCAGCAGAAAGGAGTTCAACGACTGTAGCATATCCGTATCCCTTATATCCCGCGGTTTCTTCCCCTTTACCCCCAAGTGGTAATAAAGAAGCTTTTCTTTTTAACATCTCATCCAACACTTTATTTGGATCGGTCATAATTTCTCCTTTATCATCAATCACTGTATTTTTTGGAAGTGGTTTGTCGATTCGTGCATTTACTTCAACCTTTCCTCTTTGAATTATCGATGTAGCACAATCAAGAAGAAATGGGAATTGTTCATCACTAGGAGCGCCAATTGTTAGCGGATTCGTACCTAGCATAGGTTCACATCCAAAAGTTGGGGGAATAGAAGGTCTAGCATTAGTCACAGTCATCCCAATCATCCCCTCATTTATTGCCATTAAAGAATAATATCCTGCAATTCCAAAATGAGTGGAATTTCTTACAGCTACGGCACCTAATCCATATTTTTTTGCTTTTTCAATTGCCATTTTCATTGCCTTATACGCAATAACATGTCCCATACCGCAATTTCCATCCAACAATGCGGTAGTTGGCCCGTCTTTTATTGTATCAATTTTTGTTTCTGGTTCATAAATCCCTTCCTTAATGCGATCATAATACATCTTGCATCTCTGAATGCCATGTGATTCTATACCTCTTAAATCTGAAGTAATCAATACATCTGCTATAATTTGAGCATCATCTTTTGGAACACCTAATCCTATAAAAACATCTTTCATGAAGTTTTCTAAGATTTCAGCAGCAATAAACACAATTTCATCTGACATTATTATTTTTCCCTTTTTGTTTTATGAATTGAGTTGTGAACTTGTTTTAATTAAAATATTCAATTTTTTTAGTACTTTTAGATTTAACTTAATTTTAGAGAATATGGTCTAGATATTATTCTTGTATTTATACCACAAATTACACTAAAATATGTGATAGTGTATAATCTATTATAGGATAATTAAAAATATAGCTTAGAGCGTCATGAATAAAAAAGAAAAGCTAAAATGCCCCTTATGCAGCAATAAATTCATTCCCAGAACATTTTATCCAGAAGAAGCTAATTTTTCTTCTGATGGGAAATTGTTATCAGGATTTAATGGGTATATAAGTTCTAGTGGCGTTAAACCCGCTGAAGTAATTCTTGGTTCTTGGATTACATATTGTCCAAATTGTAATTATATTATGAAGTTTGTTAAAGAAATTGTTAAGAAAGAGAAAATTCAATCTCCAACAGTTACAGCCAAAGAGATTAAAGAAAAATATAATAATTACTATTTTGGGTTTCCATTTGAGGATTATTCGCAATATCTGTCTGGAGTTTCTGAAAAAGTAAAAAACAATATTACAAAATCTCTAAAGGGAATTGATCTTAATATCTGGGAGAATATGTATGAAATTGAGGATACATTTAAGCTTTTAGTAAGATTTTACGCTAATTTAGAAAAGTATTGCGATGCTCAACTACCAAATGATATTGATAAGGACTTACCAAATAAGATAAAGCTGTTAAAATTATTACCTCAATTGGAAAATTTATTACTGGAATTAAATGATATTAGAGAACAAACAATACAAGGAAACTATGAGTTGTCTCAAGGCGATAAAGAAAATGTTAACACTGCTGTAGTTAATTTTACATTAAATTTAATTGAAAAACATATAAAGCCTGTAGTTGATAGAAAGAAATTAAAAACAAAATATAGTTACATCGATATTAAAGATCTTAACTCAGAAATTAAAGTTTTTCTAAATGGATATCTAAACGGTTTATTCAATCATGGAAAGTCTGCTAATAATCAGGTAAAATCGTTTTTAGATAATTTACTTATAAATTAGTAATACTTATTTTTTAGTTCCTTAATTTATGCTCATCTCCATATTATCACCATGCTATACGTTTTTTTGAATTCTGATCACATACTTTTAATTCATGATTTTAAACGATTTAAATACCAAAGTTAAAGGAAAGTTTTATAAAGAGATTACAATAGATGATGATGGTGAAGACTTTATCTATGTGTTTCCTGATACAAAAGAATTTCTATCGATTATGAGAAGAAAAGAGATTAAAAAGGAGTTAATGTCAAAGGGCTAAAGCATTGCATTATCTACTAATTTCACAAATTTTTTGAAACTGTAAATTTTAAATTTTAATAATTATTTAAATTCAATGGGCACCTTGGGCAATGCTTGAAACCCCTTGCTGGGTGGACCACAAAATGCTCATAGTGGAAATTGCCTGAATTAAGATTTCATGAGTGCTATTATCCAATCTTGTGTTCCAGCGAAGTACTCCCCATAATGGTAGGTATCAGAGCAGTACCTTTTGTAGGAAAGGTATAAGCTCCTAATTAGAAAACCGGACAGGTCCGGGAGGAAGCATCCGTAACTATAGATATTTACGCTTTATGGTAAGGGTGTGGAGGGGCATGGGATCTATGGTCATAGTAGTAGGATTGATATCGAGATTCAGGATTTTAAACTGACTAATATTGACTTACTTACATTTTTTAACTCTTTAATTAGGATATCTTATAATACTTCTTTTAAAATAGTTCTTGACATTTTTGTACTAGCCATTCTAGCTACACAATTGTAAAAAATAAATAGAAACAAAATTAGTTAATAATTATTGAAAATATTTTTAGAAATCCTAATATGAAAATGGAAAAGAAAGAATTAACGATAATCGTATTAGCCATTGTGTTAATTTTCTCTGGTGTTGGGAATGTTGTTTTAGCGATTATATTTGTTGGATTAGAAAATGAAGAATATGGCGAAACAATTAAAGTAGTAAGCAGAAGTAATCCTTATACAATTGATCCATGTGATTCTTGGGATAGTAATTCAAATAATGTATTTGATCAGGTGTTAGAAACTTTAGTTGCTTATGATTTAACTGACCCTGAGTTACCTATTATTGGAAGACTTGCAGAATCTTGGGACTTTCAAAGTTCAAAATTCGGTACTAACATCACATTCCAGCTACATGATGAAGTATACTTTCATGATGGCTCAAAACTTACTGGAGAATGTGTCTTACATACTTTTGAAAGAACTAATTTCTTCGGTAATGCGACTGGCACTTTAGCAGCACCTAATATTATGGCTACACCACATTCTTTATATAAATTTCCTAATAAACCTCCAGGATTAACCCCCATATTTAATCATACTTTAAGTTTTGTTAATCCTATGAACGAGCTAGAAGTTACACTTGTATTAAATGCTCCATTTGCACCTGCTGAAGGGTTATTAGCCTACAGCGCAAGCGCAATTGTGCATCCTGATTCTACTCCAGCAGATAGAATGT
>JAEOTW010000114.1 GCA_016839655.1 Promethearchaeota archaeon
ATAAGTTACTTAAGAAATTATTATATATATTTCAATAACTGAAATATAATAAACTATTCAAGAGGAATCTAAAATTGATCCAAGGAATTTTAACATTTCAGTTCAAAATCAATCAAAAAGAAACGGGAGAAATTGAACCGGAATTTGAGCCAATTCAATTAGTATTCCGGGAAGATAAATATGATGAAGAAGATTTTTCAGAATTACTAGCTGAAAATGATATTTTCGCGATTTTTTATCAACATACTACTGGTCTTTTCGGAGTCAAATATAGTTATAGTAATTTTTATGAGGGAAGATTAAAAGAAACTCCATATCAAGTAGTTTCATATTTCAAACAAGTAGCAGATGGAACACAGTACTTAGCAATATCTGTTTTTGAGTTGGATGATGAAATTGGAATTTTTGAAGACTTAATAAAAGAAATGGGGAATCGATTAGATGTAATATTTGATAAATTAACAAGAGCACGAAATTCGAAACAACTTTCTTTAATTGAAAACATTAATATAAGATTAAAAAATGAAATTAAATTCACAATTTTTCAAGTTGATAGATTATCTAATTTAGATAAGCTTCAAAAAGCGGCTTTGATCTATAATAGTGAAGAACGCTTAAAAATATTGGAATTCTTACGTGAAGCTCCAATATCGAAAAAGGATATGAAAAGCCTCTTAGAAAAAATGACTTCTAATATAAATGTTGATATTTTGCTTCAACCATTTTTAGAGTTAAATATTATTCGAAGAGATTGGATAAAAGGCGAAAAAAATAAAAAAACAGGAGAGATATCACATCAAGGAGAATATTTATTCCTTGTTAAGGATATATTACTTGCTCGCATTCCAAACGAAAATCTATTAAACCACTTTAAAGAAACTAAAAATGAATTATTACCTATCTATAAACAAAAAGTCATTGACTTTTTTGCAAACTACGATCCTTATACCGAAACTATTGAGGGAACGAGGAAATTAGCCTCAATTCTTTTAAATCCAGACGTGTACGATTTTTTCGTATTAATGAGACATAACCATTACCCACTGGACAAAATACCAAAGATTTTTTCTGAATTTGCGGTTACGGAGATTCTATTAGACGACTTGAAAAAGCTAAATATTATCACAGAAGTTATAGATGACAACGAGAGGAAATGGATATGTTTATTGACTGATATAAAACCATTGATAGTATTTCCAGAATATTTACTTCCTAAAATAAGAGAAGCCTATAAAAACCAAGAAACTGATGGAGCAATAACTTATGAGATTGCTAAGAAAGCGCTTAGCTTGCTAGAAATAACATATCCTGAAAAAGTAACTTTTTGATATTAATAAATTATAAGAGGATGATTAGAAAAAATGTATATGTTTAAGGATAAAGATGTAGTAGAGGTTCCAATTACATGTAAAATATGCCTAAAAGAGATTAAATTTTCAATTTCAGTAGATGAGTATAAAGAAATCAAAAAGTTTCCGATTAGAAAGGAAGAAGTCCATGGAGATCCACCTCATAAAATAATCGCCTTTTTAAACCAATATTTAGAGGTTGAGAACTTTGAAATAAAGGATGTGATAGAAAAGGTTGAAGACGTCTCTTATTCGAAAGAGTTAACAAAACAAGTATTAAGTGAAATTGATTTATCAGATGAGGAAATTGATCTCTATTTTCGTACTACAGGTAGAGAAGCTGTATCTATTGGTGAAATGTCAATTTTAATAAATAAATCTAAAGAAGATTGCAAAAAAATCGCAGAAAAATTTGTCGAGAAGGGGTTGTTTAAAGAAATAGTCGGTGCTACACCTCATTATCAAGCCTTACCTCCTTATGCTGCTTTAATAGCTCAATTGCAGAAATTCTATAAATATATTTCAGACATTAAATCAAAAATACCAAAACAGCTAGACGTATCCTTTACTAAACTCGAATCAGAAGCAGAAGGAATGGAAAAATTAAAGGATTCAAGTGAAGTAATGACGGGATTAAAAGAAAAAATGCTTTCTCAAATTCAGGCTCAAAAGAAAGAATTTGATAGTACTATCTCAGCAATAGATCAGATCAGAACGATTTCAGATGATATATCTCAACTTGGTGACATTTCACAAAGCCTTACTGATGATCAACTGAGTTCTTTATCAAAACAATTTGAAAATCTTAATGTAAGAACATCTCAAATAATCAAAAGTCAAGTTGATGATCTTAGAAATCAATTTGGTGATATTAAGAATACAATCACAGACAATTTACAGAAACTACGTTTAGGTGTCATTCAGCAAGCGGTAGGAGATGTTATTGATAAAGTTATTGCTACTCGTTTAAAAGACATTACTGATAATTTAAATGTACAGTTAAGTGTAAGTCAAACTGTTTTTGCAGATGAGTTGAAAAAAGCAACTACAGGGTTAAATACAGAGGTCATATCTAAATTAAAAGATTCACTTCAAGATGCTGTTAAAAATATAGATTCAATTGCTTCAAAATCGGGAGAAGATAAAGATAAAATATTTTCAGATTTATCAGAAAATTTCAATAAGGCAGTAAAATTAGCAGAGCAAAGAATCGATGGTCTTTCGGGAGGTATTTTTGAATCCTTTGGGAACATAAAAGATATTTTCGGAAAAGGAATTGTAGATACTTTAGATAATACATTATCAGACATTATGAATCGATTAGAAGTTAGTGAAATTACTACTAGAGAATTCTGGGAGCAAGCTAAAGGTAAACGAGGTATTACTATGAAAGATATCTGGTTTATCCGTTCTCCAGAAGCAGCTAGGGCTCATATTAACGATGAAATTTCGAAAGCTAAGATGAGGGTATTAGTGGTTGCTCCAAATCTTTCCGATATTGATATTGAAGCAATAAAAGCACGACCATCTCGAATAAATTTTAGGGTTGCTACATATATTGATCCTACTATACCTGAACATGAAGCAATTATGAGAGAAATGGATAAGATGGATAACGTAGACTATAGAAATAGAAGTCTACAGAACTTATGGGGTATAAATAAAGATTACGAAGAAGTTATACTATGCGTTCTTTCTAAAACAGAATTCAGAGGAGAATATGTGACTGAAATCGCAGGAATTGGAAGTATTATTGAAGAACACATCAAAATTTTCGTTCCAATACTAGAAGACGCTTGGGTAGGAGCAAGAAAGGAAATCATGCGTACAATTAAAAAACCAGTATTAGAAGAACCATTAAGAGAAGAACCTTTACGTGAAGAACCTTTTGTTTCTACTCCCGCTATAACTATCCCTCCGGCAGAGGAAGCTCCAGAAGAGGAAAAAGTCACTGAAGCACCTAAATCTACAGTATTATCGAATAAATTCGATGAAATTATCAATAGTCTTGATAATATGACTGGAACCGAAATATCTTTAGCATTAGAACGATTTCAAAACGAATATGTAAAGATTGAAGGTTACAATAGCGTTTTAAAAAATGTTCATAATATGAGTACAGAATTAAAGAGTAATCCAGAAAAATTGAGTCGCCCTGAAAAAGATGAATTAAAACTCTCCATGAAAATTTGGAGACAAAAGCTCAACCTTTAATTGTCTATTTTTTTTTCAATTTTTAATTAAAAGAATATTAACTGTTTTTTATAATAATATACTTCTTATTGTTAAATTAATTATTTTTTTTATGGAAAAAGAGGTTATTACTCTTAAATCGGGAAAGGTCAATGAATACCTCCATCATATTGACGTTAAAGCTTATGGATCCACTAGAATACTTTCTGTTTTCTTGGGAGAATTCGATAATGGATCTGTTTTATTAGATTGTGGATCATCATTGAATGTAAAAAATTTGCTAAGATATATAAAAAAGAATAATATTTCTTTATCATCTTTTAAATATCTAATACCTTCACATCATCATTTTGATCATAATGGTGGAATGTGGAAAGTATATGAGGAATTAAAAAAGCATAATCCCAATATTAAGATTCTTACAAATACTTTAACAAAAAGCTTATTAAATGATTATAAAAATCACTTGAATAGAGGGAAGAGTACTTATGGTAATTTTGTAGGAGAAATGAAACCTATAGAAGAATCAGCATTTGAAATAATTGAACCTAGTGTAAATTTTAACCCTGATCCTAATAAGTTAGATGTGATTGATAAGTTTAGTGTTAATGGAACGGAAATAAAACTTGGAATACTTAGAACTCCTGGACACACACCAGATCACCAATCTCCTCTTTTCATTAACCAAAATTCAATTGATTTTATTTTCTTAGGAGAAGCAGCTGGGACATTATATCATGATACAAAACTATTAACAATGCCTACATCGATGCCAATTTATTATAAACATGAAGATTATATGAAATCTATTAAGAATTTAATGCAATTGGAACCATTAATGGTGGGCTATGGCCATTTTGGAATAGTAAATGGCAAGAATAATGTTCAAATCATTCTATCTGAACATGAAGCTTTTATAGAGAAATTTAAATCCTTAATTATAAAATACTATTCTGAGAACCCAAAAACAAAATACGTCCTTGATAGGGTCTTACCAGAATTAGTACCTAGAACTGACTTTTTTATTGATGATAATCCTATTTTTTCCAAAATAGTTCTGGCGATTGTCTATGGTATGATGGTCTCTTTAGGATATCGTTCAATCCCTAAAGAAGAAATGAAATACTTAAACTGAAGCTCTTCTCACTCCATGAAAATATCAAAATAAATCTATAATTCCTTCCAAAAACTTCTAATTTATTGAAATCATAAGATTTTATAATGGATATAGATATTGATAGTTTCGATGTTTGCATCATTGGTGGAAGCATTGCTGGAAATTATTTATGTTATTTATTATCAAAAACAAATTTGAAAATATTAGTTATTGAAGAACATAAAGAAATTGGATATCCGCTGCAATGTGCTGGTATTGTTTCTCAAAAATTAAGTAAATTAATCGATTTACCGGAAGAAATTATTTTAAATCGTGTAAACTTAGCAAAAATCATCTCTCCTTCTGGAGAATATATTAAATTATCTGGAGAAGAAAACCCATATATAATAAACAGAATAGCTTTAGATAAGTTATTCTATGAGAAAATAAAAGATCTTGATAATATCAGTTATTATTTTGAAGAAAGATTTAAATCCTTCAAATATTTGAATGAAGATGGAAAAAAATTATTACTAATTAAAACCTCTAAAAGAAAAATTAAAGCTCAAATTTTAATTGGATGCGATGGACCGTTAAGTACAGTTGGAAAAACTTTGGGAGTTAGAAATAAAGTAATTTATGCATCTCAAGTAAGAATTAAAAATAGATTTAATCAAAATGAGGCTGCAATGTATTTTGACCCAAGATGGAAGGAGTTATTCGGTTGGATCGTCCCTGAAGGAAATAACATTTTCAGAATTGGCTTAGCTTCTTTACAGCATATTAATCCGAATTTTAAAATTTTCACAAAATCACTTAAACTTAATGAAAGCCAAGTAATTGACAAACAAGGAGGTTTAATTCCTTATGGTACAATGAATAAAGTTGCTTTTAATAATGTTTTATTATTAGGGGACTCTGCTTGTCAAGTTAAAGCAACTACAGGAGGAGGCATTATCTTATTATTAATAAGTGCAAAATATGCAGCGAGTTGTATAAAAAGTTGTTTTAAAAATAATAACTTTTCAAAAAAAATTATTATAAATAACTATGAAAAGCCTTGCGCTTCTATAGTTGGAAAACAATTAAAAATGCATTACTTAATTAGAAGTTTTTTAGAAAACTTAACTAGTAAAGATTTTAAAAATCTCTTTAAAATCATCAAAACAACTAAAATCGAGCATTTAATCTCTTTTTATGGTGATATGGATTTTCCAAGAGCTTTAGTTTTAAAATTATTAAAGAATCCACTTGTTTTCACCTTCTTATTAAGGTATTTGCTAAAAAATCCAAAAATCTTCATAAGATTCCTAAAAATCTTAAAATTATGAATTAAAATAACTCCATATACCAAAAATTTATTATTATGGAGGAATCATTGAGAAAAAAGCTATTTCATTAAATAAAACGTACCAAATTATCATAAATAAAGCTATTACTATTGTAGAAATCAATCCAAAACCTTTTACACCTCTAGGAATACCAAGGCCTTCAGCATTATTCCTTTGAATGAAGGCTCTTATCATTGCTACAACATATATTAAAAAGATTATTAGAGCTACAATCCATAAAAATAACATAAATAAAGATAAAGTATATACCGGAAAACTGTTTAACCACACCCAAAACCTTATTATTAAATAAGTGGGAATTATTAAATATATTACTGCCGTAAACAAGAATACTATTCCCCATGCAATCCCTTTGAGTGCCATTTTTACCAATCTAAATTAATTTTTGTGGGTAATAGTGTAAATATTTTATTTATTATATTTATAATAATTTAAAAGATTTGCTGGCGGGGTTTTTTAATTATAAAACATTTGATATAGAGCTCTCAATATTACTATGTAACTTCAAATGATGGTCTTTATTAACCAACGCATTGCTTCCATTACCTTTTCATCTTCTTTTAAAATATTTATTGGATAATACTTAACTTTCACTCCAATTTCTTCTAATTCTTGTATTTCAAAAGTTTCGGAAACAAATTTAGGGTCTAATTCCTCTTTATCGAAAAACCTATTACCTATAATCAGTATTGGTGCCAAATCAGTTTCCATTTCTAAACGTGTATTATCAACAATTTTAAAGACTTCTTTTGTTTGAATAGCTGAATTTTTATCTGATAGATTAAAAAGAAGAATAAAACCCTGAGAGAAATTCACGCAATTCTGTAAATTTTCAAATTCTTTACACTCAAATGCGCTCATTTCTTCATCATATTTTAAAATTTCCAGATTTTCAATAACAACTTCAAAAATCCTGCTTGGTAAATCATTCCTTTTAATATTTAAAAATTGTATTAATTCAATATTTTTTAGAAGTGTTGTCTTTCCGACCCTAGGAGCACCAATGATAAAAATTTTTTTTATCAGACGTTTATCCTTTATAGGAGTTTCTAACATATACTTTGGAGATAACCTTGTAAAATACTTGTTGAAAATCATTAAGAACTTATTTCTTAATTCCTCATTTGCGAGATCTAATACACATTCGTCTGTTTTTGAACTTTTTTTTGAGTGTAGAATTGATATTATCTCTTCTAACTTTTGTATTTCAATAGCAAATTCTTCTAAAACAGGTGCTTTTGAGTCTAAATATTTAAATACATCTACTATTTCATCTTTAAAAATCGCAGTTTTAATCATATATGTAATCATCATTAATTCCTTGCCACCACGAGCTAAATCTGAATCCATATAAAAGATATGATTGACTGTTTGAAACTTTCTATATGCAAAAATGAAGGTTCCTTCCTCATCATTGAATTCAAGAATTCGATTTACATCGGGGGCATCAGATGATTCAGAGAGCGATTCATTACAATATAATGTATTCGGTCCGATGACTTGATCAAAATAAGTAATACATAATATCTGGTTTTGAGTCATCATTACAAAAATAAGACTTTCTCAAATTTAAAATTTATAATTATAAATTAGTAGAACTTCACAATATTCGGAAAAAAAAAAAAAAGATGTAATTAATCTTATTAATGTAGAAAACCAAGAATAAAGCTTAATCCACTTTGATATGGAGAAATAGTGCATATCATTAATGTAAAGAATAAAGTATTAACAAGAGCCCCCGCAATTACGTTTCCAGTTTTCTGATATATTAACGTAGAAAGAAATCCATTCATTAAGAAAAGTGGTATAGCAAAAGGTACAAAATTGCCAAAGTAGAAAAAACTTCTCGTAATTAATCCAAGAATAAATAGATATGTAAACCAGTAAAGAAAGGGTAATCCAAAAATCATAAAGGAGACTTTTATTAATGATTTTAAATCTGTGTCAAATTTGTTCTGAAGTACTCCATGGAAAAATAAACCATAAATCAGAAACATAATGAAATTTATTACTATAAATAACGGTACCCAAGGTAGTTTAACTAATGATGGAAGCATTCCGAGATAATTCAATCCGCCTGATAGATATATTATAATCGTTAATATTATTGCTAGAACCGCTCCTAGTAAGAACTGTCTTAGTGTATCATTCCTGGAACTTTTAAATGGCTTTTTTATTATCTCCAATAACTTGATATTTTTCTTCTTCCCTATTCTCCAAAGTAAAATTAGTATCGTAAAAGCTTGACCAAACAATAATGCTGAAACAAATCCTGCAACTGCTAAATATAATATTAACAGAATGGGAATAAATATAATTATCCCGGGTATACCAAGCAACAATGAAGCTCCTAAAGTCTTACCACCTATAATAATTGCGCTATCATCTTCAGTTTCTAATTTGACAACCTCTTCCTCTCTGGGTTTTAAAATTATTTTTGAAAGTGGATCAACCAACAAAACGAAAAATCCAAATCCTCCAAACAATTGTAGAGAAAGGATAAACAATCTTGTATTTGTAACAAAATTCTCATCAACCGGTCTTACATCTGGAAATGAACTTGATAAGAAATCTCGAGCAGACCTAATGAAATCTGGATCCCAATTACCTAAAACATGATTAGTTAGGTCATCTAAATAAATCATAGAGGCATTTCCTTCTTGAAAACTGCCATATAATTGATTAACATCTAGATCCCCTACAGGAATTCCTGTATAATCAGATAATCCAACTTTTAAATCTTCAGGTGTGATTAATTCATCATATCTGCCTAGAATCATCAAAATGTTTAAGGGAGCAGTAGCATTTCCCTTTCTAAGATTTGTTGGTAACCAAGTTCCAGCACCTATAAAGCATTTGAAATCAGTTGATTGATTGACCAATTGCATACCTATTCCACCCATAGAATACCCTAGATATCCAAGATTCGTAGTATCAATATCTGGTCTAGTTTGTAAATAGGATACAATAGCTTGTATATCATAGAGTAAGGATCCTGATCTATGATCTCCTGTGCTTAGTCCATGGCCTCTAAAGTCAAACGGAACAGCAACGAATCCTGCAGCAGCAAATTCTAAAGCATAGTCCTTTAGCATTTCCTTATTTGACATCACACCATGCCCTAAGATTATAGCTTTTTTATTCATTCCACCTGCTTCAGGCTCAAATACATTAAAGGAAATAGTTTCTCCATCCGAAGTTTGAACAGTTTGGTTATATGTAGCTCTTACACCAATAGGCGTGATAAAGATCAAAACCGTACCCAATATAAATATTACTGAAAATACACAGAGTAAGATTATTTTTTTTCGGGTAAATTCAATTCTGTTCATATTTGTCAACCTAGTATTGTTTTTGTGAAATATTATTAAAAATTAAATTATTTTAGAGATTTATTAATGTTTATTTTTTTTAATAGGAATGATCTAAAAAAAATTGAAGATATAACAAAATTTCTATAAGTTCATCTGAATTACTTAAATATTAGCGGGATTATGGATAAAAGCTTCTATTAACTGGATCGTCTGTAATATATCATCAAGTTTTATTAAAGACGTCGGTGAATGAATATACCTGCAAGGAACAGACACAATCGAACTTGGTACACCACTACGTGTTGTTTGAATCTTTGCTGCATCAGTACTTCCATATCGAGGCTTTTTAAATTGATATAGAATACCTTCTCGATCTGCGTTTTTAATCAATCTTTGATTAACTTTAGGATTTGATATGACTGTTCTATCAGCAACTGTAATTGCAGGTCCTTTACCAATATACGCTGGAATTTTTTCTTTCTTTATACCAGGTACATCAGCAGCAGTAGTATTTTCAATAGCAAGAGCCATTGTAGGTTCTAGTTTATATGCCCCTGCCATTGCTCCTTGTCCCCCAACCTCTTCTTGAACAGCAAAATTAAAGAGTACTGTATCAAAATGTTCTTTTTCCTTTAAAAGCATTAAAATATGAAGTAGAACATTACAAGCCGTACGATCATCAAATGCTTTACCACGAACCATCCCATTTGGAAATTCCATAAAAGGGCTAACTAATGTACCTACAGTTCCAATATTAATATTATTTCCAATTACCTCATCATAAGAAGAGAAGCCAATATCAATATACATTTTATCAATATCAACTACTTTTTTTCGCTCTTCAATAGTTGTAAGATGAGGTGGTTTTGAGCCAATTATTCCATTAAATATTTTACCATTCCCAGATTTTAAAATTACTGATTGCCCCAGTAAAATTCTATTATCCCAGCCACCAATGTTTACAAACCGTAAAAATCCTTTGTCATCAACATGAGAAATCATAAATCCAATCTCATCTATATGAGCATCTAATAAAATCCTATTTTGTCCAGTTTTTCCTTCTTTTAAAGCCAAAACATTTCCCAGTGGATCTATCCAGACCTTATCAGCTAAACCATTTTTTTCAATTTCTCCAAGAATAAAATTACTAACTTCCTCTTCATGCCCAGACACTCCAAGTAATGATGATAATTTTTGTTGTAATTCTTTAATACTTTCGATATCCAAATTCATTCTACTCACGAGTAAAATTCTATAAATTATTAATTATGCAATTAATAATTCACATAAATAGTTTAAGGAAATTAAAAGAAATTGAG
>JAEOTW010000115.1 GCA_016839655.1 Promethearchaeota archaeon
CTCATTCACGTGAAGAGGATTAAAATCTCCACTGATTCCCGCAAAAAGGGTTACATCGGCTTCTGTAATAGTTTTACTGCAAGATGCAGAAGTTCCTACTTCATAATCATCAAATTTAACGATTTCCGTTTTCGACATAAATTAATCTAATGAAAAAATAGATAAAAACATTAACTAAAAATATTAGCTTTAAAACAGGATTTCTAAAATTTTCCTTTTAATGAACATTTATAATAAAAATCTAAAAATATAAACCCTTAATATTTAGCATATCATCTAATACTAGTAAGCAAAATCAAAGATTTTAATGAAAATCCGATGTCATCAGAATTTGAGCAGAATTTGGAAAAGTATGCTGATGTAATATTAAAAGTAGGTCTTAATTTACAACCAGGGCAACATTTATTAATTCAACCTTTTGATTATAGTACATCTCTTCTTGAATTAGCCCCATTTGTTAGAGTGCTTGTTAGGAAGGCATATCAAATAGGTGCTAGATTTGTTGAAGTATTTTGGAATGATCCTCAACTATATTTAATCAGGCTCCAACATGCATCTCATGATTCTTTTGAAGAATTTTCAACATGGAAAAGAGACGCCTCACTAGAGTTCGCACAAAAAGGAGATGCTAAACTTGTTATAGATGCCTTTGATCCCGATTTACTAATTGATCAAGATCTTGAACTAATGGCAATTGTAGCAAAGACAGCTTTAAAACACTATAAACCTGTTAGCGAATTAATTATGAAAAATGCAACGAATTGGGTGATAATTTCCGCACCTATTGAGGGATGGGCAAATAAAGTCTTTCCTGATCTCCCTCCTAACAAACGAAAAGCAAAATTATGGGATAAAATATTTGATATTTGTCGTGTAAAGCAAAAAGACCCAATTTTAGCTTGGAATGATCATTTTAACCAACTCATCGCAAGAACCAAATATTTAAACCATAAACAGTATACATCTTTAAAATTGAAAGCTCCAGGGACTGATTTAACGCTTGGTTTACCTAAAGGGCATATTTGGATTGGAGGTCGTGAAAAATCACAGAATGGGATTGATTTTTCTCCAAATATACCTACAGAGGAGGTCGCTACCGTACCTCATAGAAATATGACAGAAGGAATTGTAACTGCTACAAAACCCCTCCCTCTTAATGTTATAGTTGAAGATTTTTCTTTGACTTTCTCTAAGGGACGTGTAGTAAATGCAACTGCTAAAAAAGGTAAAGAAATGTTGGATAAAATATTTGAAATAGATGAAGGTGCAAATTATCTAGGTGAAATTGCACTAGTGCCACATAGTTCACCCATTTCACAATCTAATGTGCTTTTTTATAATGTATTAATCGATGAGAACGCTTCTTGTCACATTGCTCTTGGAAAGGCTTATAAGTCTTGCTTGGAAAATGGCGACAAGATGTCTGACGAGGAATTTATGACTGCTGGAGGCAATAATAGTCTTACTCATATCGATTTTATGATTGGCTCGGATAAAATGAATGTGGATGGAATAACTAAAGATGGCAAAACCGAACCGATTATGCGAAAGGGAGAATGGGTTTTTGAAGTGTAATTTGAAATAAATTACAATAATTTTTCTAAATCTAAATCTATTTCATCATCATTATTTTTTTTTCGTTTAATGTAAATTGTTCTCAGATTATTAAAATCAACTTTAAAGCATACTTGGCATTGTTCCCCCTCATCAGGGGTTGCAGGTTCAACACGTACTTCATATCCAATTGATTCATACAATTCAACGTACTCAGCTACTCTGCTTTCTTCAACTGTGAAACCCCTCTCCCAGTCTTTTCCTCTAGGAGGAATCTTTAAGGCATTTCTTTCTTGATTTTTTTCTTTATTTGACACCACAGTTATTCTGCTCAACTTTTCATTTTTTATTCCGAATCTACATGAGATATTATGATAATCTTCAGTTTAAATGTTACTCTTTTTTATATTCCATCTGAATTATGCTTTTAGTGGAATTTTATTCCCACCCAACGTTTTTTATTAACAAATTTTATATTAATTTGGAAAATTATCTAAAAATAGTAATAAAAATAAAAGAGATCAAAAAAATCAAGTATAGATGTGGTAGTAATGACTTATACAAAAGAACCAAATTTTA
>JAEOTW010000116.1 GCA_016839655.1 Promethearchaeota archaeon
GATGTTGATTTTATTATATTGGGTGGTGATGTTTTTACATCTTTAGAAATGCTTCCTGGAAAACTAACAAAAATCATTGATCTATTAAAAGATTTCAACGAATTTACAAATGGTTCAATTTTGATCATAGCGATTGAAGGTAATCATGATATCCGAAAATTTTCAAGAGGAATTAGATTTGAAAAACGAGGTCAGTCATGGTTAAAACTTTTAAATAGCTTAGGATTGATAATTCTTCTTGATGTTGATTTAGAAGCACCTTTAGAAAAAATTTTTGTACCATATAATTTTAATACTAAAAAAGGTGGAAAAATAAAGATCAAAAATGTGGTAGTCTACGGTACTCGATATCTTGGGGAACAACCAATTTCAGTTCTTTCAAAAATAAGAAGAGCAATAGTTAAAGAAAATGGTTTATTTAACATACTTTTACAACATTTTGGAATTGAAGGTCAAATGGAAAATATTCCAGGAATAAAAATAGAAGATATCCAACCATTACATCATCGAGTAAACTATTTAGCTTTAGGGCATTTTCATAAGCAATATATTCTTGAAGATTGGATATATAATCCCGGCTCTTCAGAAGCAGTTTGTTCAATGGATAACTCTTTTAAAAGAGGCGTTTTTTTAGTAGAAATTACAAAAATATATGAGAAATTTGAAAAAAGAGTAAAAAAATTGCAATTATTAAACCGGTATTATCTATGGAAGTCAGTTTATTTCAACTTTAAAATGAGGACCAATAAGGATATTGAAAATTATGTACTGAAAAAATTAGAAAATTCATTACAAGATTTAAACTATAAATATCATCCATCTACTCCTCAAATGCCTATATTATATTTGATTTTAAAGGGAATTAAACCTTCAAGGTCATGCAAAATTAAAGAAAAAGAACTAAGGTTAAAGATTTGTGATACTTTTCCTGTTGTAGATGTCAGAATTTATCAAAAATATGCGACATCGCTAAGAACTATAGATAATTACATAGTAGCTTAAAAACTTACTATTGAGTATTGAATTTTAAAAGTTTATTAGTAAATTCAATTAAATTACCTATTATGAAGATTCAATCATTAATAAAAAGAAATAAATTTTTTACGATTGTTTCTGTCGTTTTCTTAATATGGCTTTTTTTCCTGATAATATTATCTATTTCGGGACGAAGAACAGTAATATTTTATGATGCTCTTGGACAAATTGATGTTTCATCTGAATATTCTAGTAAATTATCGTTACTGAGATATCTTGTTGAGCCATTCTATGTGATTAATTATGTTTTAGAAATGGAATTCACATGGATGTTTCTTTTCTTAATATTTTATCCAATTCTAAGAGGAATCTATTTGCTTTTAAAGAAAATGGGGAGATTTAGTTCAAAAAAGTATAGATATGTTACTTGCACATTAGCAGATATCGTTTATTTTTCTTTTAAGGTGTTAAGTCTTTCTATTTTGATAGTTGGGATTTATATCCTAGTTGGATATATTGTACAAGGCTATTTCTTTGTGAGTAGATATTTTATGATACCTGTTCAATTTGCAGTTCATTTAAGTATGCTTCTCATTTTTATTAAAATTAGTCTTGTAATTCTCAAATTTATTCATCCAAAACTATCGCTGAACTTATCTAAAAAATCATTTATTCAAAAATCAATGAGAAAACCAAAAATTCAATGTGTGAAGAGAGAAACTGTGTTTTTCGTTGGAATTGGCATGATACTACTCAGTATTAATATTGTACTTATATCTACTCCTTTTCCTACTCAAGAAATTATTCTCTCAACACCACTCGAAGAGGATGAATTTCTATTCGATTTTCATGTTCATACAATATTTTCTGACGGATGGGTTACTGTTGAAGAAAGAATCAGTTGGTATCTCAAACAAGGAATATCTGGAGCTGCATTTTCCGACCATGACAATATAAGAGGGGCTACAATGGCTATAGATTATGTAAATGAACATGAGATAGATTTCGTAGTATTTATGGCGCAAGAATGGACAGATGATGAAAATGATATCCATATGAATTATTATGGATTTTCTGAAGAAATTGTACCTCTTCAATCATATACTCCAGGTGGTCCTTTAGCTTTGAATGCATCGAATACAATTGACTATATAAAAGCACAGGGAGGCTATATTACTGTGAATCATTATAATTATCACCCTAATCCAGAAGGAGGTTTTGGTGTTCCATATACGTTGACTCAATTAAGAGATTGGGGTGTTGATGGATTTGAGATAGTTAATGGGGGTAGTTATTCGGGAAAATATTTACAAATACGGCAATTCTGTCTTGATAATAATCTAACATGTATAGGTGGATCGGATATCCATACAAGTGAAGATTTAAATACTTTCGTTAGAATGAAATTGGCTGATCCTACAAATTTAACTATTGCAAACATTTTTGAAACATTAAAAAAAAATACTCATCAGGTAATTGCAATTGTACACAATCCAGAATTGATAGATTTCCCGGGTGATTTGAAAGATATTGGATTTTACGTAATGGAGGATTTTATCAATTACATTTTAAATATTAATGTTTACCAAGCTATATCTTGGATTGCTTGGTCAACTGGTGGATATATTATATTATTTCTTATATATCAGAAAGTTAAAAAGACAACTTCAAGATTTTTAAAAACAAAAATCCTTTAAAATATTTGATTTCAATACAACAAGCAGTTTTATTCCTTTAATATTAGATTAATATCTAATCCATAACTCTATTTTAGATATAATAGTGAGTATTATCTTCCTTGTAATTATCATTATCGTCATCACTGTCATCATCGTCTTTCCCAAGAAATTTCTTATAGAAATATTTTAACATATCCTCTGGATCACCCTTGAAATCTTTAAGATCTCTAGGATCTATTTTTATTATACTTCCTCTTTTTAATGGTACTACTTTTTCACGAAGTTCTTTTTCCATTTTTTGCTGCTTTCTTTCATTTAGAAGTAATTCTTTTTTCATCAAATCTTTCAATTCATTTATTACTAGATTATCTAAATAATTTGGTTCAAAATCTAAAAGTGCTTCTGGACCATAGAACTTAGTAATCCTCTTAAGTGCCTTCTCTTTTTTGAATTTTGGAATCTGACTTATACTCTCAAGATTTAGTTTTGATAATATATTTAACCAGTCGAGTTTTACAGCCCAAGATAAAAGTTTGTTGTCGTCTTCCATCTTTAAAAGGTTTTTTTTATAATTTAAAAAGTTCTAGATAGGAAATAAACTTTTTTCTAAGATTCTTATATTATAACCAACTAATGAACCTTATAAATTTATTGATTTCAATCTATAATATTCAAAATAAGATATTATATCAAGTTATTTGACAATATTAAGAGGAAATTATAGAAGAAATAATCAAAATATTAACATAAGGGCGTTACTTTAAGATTAGCTACTTTGAATGAATTCTCGAATTTTTGATGATACAAATTCAGGAGCATCATGAGTTATCCAATGAGAAGATTCTTCATGTCTTTCTATTCGCAAATTTTTCACATAATTAGACAATCCATCTAATAATTGGGGAGTCAAGAATAAATCTTTCATCCCCCAAAGTACTAAAGTAGGAACATCTATGATTCCTGTCCATTCTTTGAAACTAGAATTTGCCCTATAATAATTTACTTCTCCTTCTATTGCTCCCGGTTGAGACCAAGCTTCAATATATTTTTCTTTATCAAAATCGCTAAAGTTTTTTGTAAAGACAAATTTTCTCAGCTGTTCATAGTTATTTTCAATAATAAACTTCTCTCCGTTAGGTTTATAAAATTCAAAAATATAGAAACTTGCCTTTTGTTGTTCTTTATCTGTTCTTAACTTTTGAGAGAAAATTTTATGGTGAGGTGAATTTAATATAATCAACTTATTTAATAGCTCCGGATATTTTTCCGCAAAAATCCAGGCTACAGATCCTCCCCAATCATGTCCTGCTAGGTTAAATTTTCCTAATCCCAAGCTCATACTTAATCCTTTAATATCTTCCACCAAAATCTTCACTTCATAGTTTTCCACTCCTTTCGGTTTGTCAGATAAATTATATCCTCTCATATCAGGGATGATTAATTTGAAATTATCCTTAAGAAGTGGAATTACTTTTGACCAACAATACCAGAATTCAGGGAAGCCATGTAACAAAATCAACGGTTCTCCAGATCCAACAATAACTGTATGAAGCCTTATTCCATTGGTCTCAATAAATACTTCTTCTATTTTATTTAGGATAGCCATAATGGTTGCAATGTAAAAAGCTATTTAATCTTTAATGAAATACGACTAACAGAAAAAATAATATTATAAAAATAGGATAAAAATTAGAA
>JAEOTW010000117.1 GCA_016839655.1 Promethearchaeota archaeon
CGGGGCTTTTCCATGGTTTTTGGAGTTAATAACAATATCGAGTATAGGAGTAACCATAGGTATTATTGGATTAATCATTTCACGTAGGAGAAAATCAATAAAAAGCTAGCAATAATAATTTTTTTTAATTTTTTATAGATTTCCTGATTTTCCATATAATTGCACGGAAAAATATGAAAACGATAAAAGAAAAAACCAAGTTTTCTGATGAAATTCTAAATTCCCGGAAATTCTTTTTAAATTTTGATTAAGGAATCCACTTCATATTCACTATCTTTTTTTCTTATATTAATTTTATAAATATTGTAATTCCACGTATTATTAAAAAATCTTAGTCATGAAAGATTGAGAGGAGTTTAACTAATGAAAATGATTACAGGGGTAGATATTTTAGATGAAGAAATAAAGGAAAAACTGCGTACAGAAAATATCTACAAGATTTTCAATAATTTCATTTTTCCACTAATAACTGAGGAAGAGCGGGAATTTTTGGAAGAATTGGAGCAATTTCTACTCAAGGAAATTGAACCTAAAATGAATTTAAATGAGGAAGTATACGAGCTTTTCCCCATCCTTGGCAAGAAAAATTATATACAGCGCCTAAATCCATATGGAGATTCTGAAAGGTATAGCATGCGCTATGAAATGCTCTTAGCTATGGCAACCTCGATTGTTGATCCTGAATTGGATTTGGCACGTGTGGTTACTGGAGTAATATTTGCTAACCCTTTATTTCAATTTGGCAGATCAGATCGAATTTCTGAAATTTTAAATGAAATAATCACGGGGAAAAAGATTGGTTGTATCTGTATAACTGAAAGAAAGCATGGTTCTGATGCTGTGAATATGGAAACGAAGGTTAAGGATGAAGAAGATTATGTAATTTTCACTGGAGAAAAATTATACACAACAAATGGTCCTGTAGCGGATTATTTTATCGTTTATGGGGTCTCGGAGATCTCAGATCCACGAGGAACAATGTATCAGGCAATTGCAGAAAGAGGACATGAAGGATTAATAACTAATCGCCTTGGTGTTCAATCAGTTCCACGTGTTCAAATTGGACAAACTCTATTTAATACTGTAAAAATCCCTAGAGAGAATATTCTTGGAGACAAAGGTCAAGGCTATAAAAATCTATTTTCAGGACTTGTAGCTGAAAGGTGCTCCATCATTGGGTCTAGTTTAGGTATAGCTTGGCTAACTGCGGTTACTGGTCTTATATATACAAATTTACGAGTTCAGTTTGGGCGTCCACTATATGATTTTCAAGGAGTTTCACTACCTCAAACCCAGAATTTTACAGAACTCATGGCAGCCACAGAACTTGGATTCAAGTCCGCTTCTGAATATAATAAAACAATTGAGCGGAAACATTTCGATCAGAAAAAATTCATTAAATATAATGCTGCGTTTAGTTCTGGGACAAAATATCTTGCCTCTCACCTCGCGCACAAAATTTCTTATGAAACGCAACAATTATGTGGAGGGATTGCCTTTACAGATAATCTGAGAATTGATAAAGCCTTAGAAGTTGCGAAAGTTCAGGAAATTATTGGTGGTGCTCGAAATATACAACTCTATTTGGTTAGTAGAGCTATTAAAGATATGATATCATTATTATAACTATTAAGGATTAAGAGATTATTTAAATCCTTAATCGTATTTGCATAGTTTTATTAACTTCCCTTTTTCAGATAAATTCATGACGATGACTTTTGGTCTACTCATTGCTTCAATCGAATATTTTATTCCTTGTGTTCCTAAGCCGGAAGATTTTGTTCCCAGAAATGGAAAGTGATCAGGGCCTCTCTCGCTTTTTCCGTTTATTTGAACAGTCCCTACCTCCAATTCCTGTGCAATATTAAACGCTAAATCGATATTTTCAGTGAAAATCATACCTTGAAGTCCATATTCTGATTTATTTGATATTTCTATGGCTTCTTCGGCGCTGTGAACCCGTATAAAGGGTAACACTGGACCAAATGGTTCTTCCCAGGCGATTCTCATTTCAGTAGTAACATTATCTAACAAAGTTGGCCACATAATGTTTCCTTCCCTTTTATTACCACATAGTAAGGTACCACCTTTTTCTAAAGCATCGTCTATCAGTCCTTGAACATAATCGCATTGTTTTGAGCTAATGAGTGGTCCGATAGTGGCATTATTTTCGGGATTCCCGATGGACAAATTCA
>JAEOTW010000118.1 GCA_016839655.1 Promethearchaeota archaeon
CAACAATTTGAGGTAATGGATCTGTTATTCCCATAGCTTCCAATAAAGCGTAGATTGGGTCACCCGGCATTAATCGAGACAGAATAAAGGTTAAAGTTAACACTCCAAATATGACAGGTATTGCGGCTAATAATCTTCGTGTAATATATTTTAGCATACTCATTAAAACCATCCTAGTCTTTTTCTTTTTTTAAATTTTCACTCAAAAAATATTTTAAAATCTTTTGTTTTGACATATCTCATTTTTTTGACATATCGTAATTTTTAGACTATAAAAAAGTCATAGTCTTCACAAATAGATATAAATTCTAGCGTTAAATACATTTATTTGTTCAAACTTTCGAACAGTGATAACTAACAAAAAAATTTAATTTGTTATATTCAATAATATATAAAAATCGTAAATCTTTCAACTTTCTTAGAAAAATGAATTATTTATTATGAGATTTGAAGAAAGTAATGATATTAAAGAAAAAAGTCAAAGTAATTTTAGGGTTAAATCACGAAAAGTTCAAATAAAATCTTTAGTAAGTTTTTATCTTAAAAGGTTAATATACTCCCTAACGATATTACAGGGAATAATGACATTATGCTTCTTAATTTTCTATTTTCAAAACGTAACCAATCTTGAGATTATAATCTTCTATTTATATTTCTCAATACTAATTTTCATCGCTTATGGTTTCTTGATTTTTGGTATCCATTTCTTGGAAAAACCTAGGATTGAAAAAATTATTCCTGACTCTACAGAAACTTTAGAAGAGCTAATTGAAATTAAACCTGAAATTACTGAAGATTTCTTGCAAGGTAAAACCCTTCAAGTTTATTGGTATTTTTTTACTAAAAGACAAGCCGGAGTTAGAGAAATACAGAAAGCGTTGAATATTTCATCTTCTGGGACAGTTTCTTATCAAATAACTAAATTACTTAAAGCAGGTATCATATCAAAGGATGATGAAGAAGGAAAATATTCAATAAAAAAAGATCTTAAAATCGGAATATTAAAGTTTTTTATTCGTATTGGTAATAAAACAATACCAAGAATTTCATTATATATTTTAATTTATTCATTTGGTTTTATTACTTTCTTAATTCTTGCTATGATTCAAGGAATTAATTTCTTTTCTGATCCAGTAAATTTACTATTGTTATGTTTTTTGATTATTGGAACAATTATTTTTATTTTAGAATCTTATAAAATTAGGAAATTAAAACCAATATAATATTTGTATAAGATTGTGTTAATGCAGAGGTAGTTGGTTTTAAAAATTAATTTAAGTTATTAGTATGTCCTTTTAACTATTTGCTTTCGAGAAGAATGTAAGATCGTAGCTCATTATAACCTTTTTAATCGCAAACGTTTAAAAGCAAATACTTTAACTATTTAATTACACGGTTTAAAGATGAGGCTGGATGGCAGAAAAAATAATAAGAACGTTCAAGCTTAATTTTGATGGCACCTTTGATGAGATAGCTTATGAACACATAAAAGAAGTTTTCACAATTGTGAACATACTAGCTATTTATATCAATAAAATAAAAACAATATATATATGGATTGGTAGAAATTCAACTCAAGCTTTAAAAAATCATATTTCGCAAATTCGTATTTTATTGAAAGATGAATTCCCTAATTTTCGAATTATCAGAAACATCACATTTGATATGAGAGCAGAACCCTTAGAATTTTTTGAAAATCTAAATATCAAAAAAGAAGATCTATATGAAATAATTAATTACCAAGAGAAAACTGTCCTACCTATTTTAGAAAAAGTTGATACGTTAAAAACCAACTCAGAGAAATTGATAGAATCTGAGGAATATAGCAGTGCTATAGAAATATTAAAAGAAATAATAGAATTAGGTATTAAAATACAGGATGATGCACTTATAACTGAACAAACAAGATTAATTTCAGAATTAACTGAGAAATATGAAAATAAAGAAATAGTTAATGAAATTGAAGTTGGAACAAAAAAAATTGAAGACGAATATAATAGGTTAGTAAATTCCAACAATATTTTAGAAGCACATAATTTAGTTCAAAATTTTATAAAAAAATATGAGGGTAAATATGATCTATCATTAATCCCAACTGCCAAAGATCTAATTTTAAAAGATAAAAGAAAATGGGAATCAAAACAAGAGAGATTAACTAATGATCTTAATATACTAGAAAAAGAATTAAATTTTTCAATAGAAAATCTTGATATCCCAAAAGCAACTGATATTTTTGAAGAGGGCTTAGGACTTCTTACAAATCTATTGGATAACAAAATCAAGATTAAATGGAATGCATTGGAAAAAAAAATACAAGAAACTGGTGAAAAAATAGGATTTATAGAAAAATTCGAAATTTTTAATCAAGAATTTAATGAACTAATAGAAGAACATCAATTTGAAGAACTGAAATTAAAAATTAATTCATTTCTAAAACAACTAGAAATAATCGATCTCCCTGAATATCGTAGTAAATTAAGTTTATTACAAGATAAAGCTCTTTCTGCAAAAGAATCATATATTAGCATTAATAAGGAAGTTAGTGAGTTGGAAGAAAAAATAAAAATTAATAGAGATAATAATAATCTAAATGAGATTATAACCAACTCTAACAAAATTATTAGGCTTGCAAATTCGATTAAAAAAATAGATTTAGTCAATAGTTATACTGATTTAGTAGAATTAACTAAAAAGAAAATTAAGCAAATTAAAGAGTTTGAAGAAAAACAAGCTCAACTTAAAACTGAACTTTCTAAACTAGAAGAAAAATTCAAATCTTCTTTAGAAATATTTGAACTTGAGAAGTTAAATAATATTCTTGAAAGCAGTTCAAATTTCTTGTTGGAACTCTTAGATGATGAGATCAAAAAGAAATGGGAGAATTATGAAAATAAATATAGAATGGTTACACAACTATTAGAAAACATAGAGCAATTAAGCAAAAATGGAATTAAAACTTTAAAAAATCGTTCTTTTCCGGAATCTTTAGAATCTTTCACTAAGATTATAACACAATTACAGGAGTATAGAAGATAAATATTCAAGGTGAATAAATATGACTGAAGATAAATCAGAATCTATAGAAGTAGTTAAGGAAAAAGAGGAAAAAAGAAAAATTAGGGTCGTTGAACAGATTGACAATCGACTTGCTATTCAAGGTCAAGCATATATAAAAGGACAACTTAAAGAAGCCTTATCAATTGCTTATGAAATAATAGATTTAGCGAAACCAGAAAAATTGAATTCATTTGTTAAGGACCAAGAAGATTTCATTGCCCGAATTAAAAAAAATTTAAAAGAAAAAGAGGAAAGAGAATTAGAAAAGTTACGTGAGGAACAAGAAAGACAAAGACTTGAAAAAATCAGGAAAATAAAAAATGAATTAAAAAACATAGAATATAGTTATAAAGCTGGAATTGATGCAGAGGATTTCTCAAAAACCAAAGAATCGATAGAAAAAGCTAAAACTTTATTATCACAACTTGATAAAGATAAAGAACTAAAGAAAAAATGGCAAGACTTTGAAAAAAAATACCTAGCTGCCAAGTTAAAAAAAGAACTTGTTGAAGAAGCTCAAAATATTATAGAAGAGAGTATTATCTTAAAAGAAAAATTCCAGTTTGATATCCTTAAACCAAAACTTACTGATATTATAAAACAATTTAAAGAAAATAATATTAAAGAGCATCTGGATGAATTAGAGTTTATTCGAAATGATGTTATAAATGCAGAAAAAACTTATCTTAACGTTTTAGAAAATATTGAAAAATTAACAAAAGAGATAAAAAATCTCGAAGAGAAAAGAGAATTTAAAAAAGCTATTCAACAGTGTGAAACCCTTTTGAAGCTTAGTAAATCCATAGAAAGAACTGAATTGAGTGATAAATATTCCAAAATTTTAGCAAATCTGCAGAAAGAGTTGGAATTTGAAGAACTTAAAGAATCTGTTAATAAACTTAATGATGAGGGATTTAACTTATTAAAAAGAGGAGATATTTCATTTTCTCTTAAAAAATTCGAGATGATAAAAGGAGCCATAAATTTTTACCTAGAACAACAATAATTCAATACTGTGTTATTTCATTTGCCCATAAATAATCTCAGTATCATATTCAAATTTAAGACGCCCATCTCTTTGAAATTTCTCAAATAATTGCTTTAGATCAAGCAACATATTATCAAACATAGGATCATCTAAGGGAATATATGAAGTAGAAAGTAGTCTACCTTCTAAACCCTCATAATCAAATATTTGGTAATTATCATAAGTAACCCTATTAAATGTTTTTTCTGAACCACCAAAAAATTTATCAAACTCAAGCTTGCTTTCCTCAATGGCTTTATAATCTGATCCATATTTTAGTAGAAATTTTTCATATTCTTTCAAGAATTCATTAGTATACTTTTTTCGGCGATTCCAAATTAAGACAACCCAGCCCTCAGATTTAAGAATACGAGAAAATTCTAATCTTGCTTTTTCCAAATTGAACCAATGAAATGCTTGGCCGGCTGTAATAATATCGATACTGTTTGTTTCTAATTTGGTTTTTTCAGCCGATCCATCAATACTAATAAAATTTGAATATTTAGTTAAAATGTTTTCAGCAGCAATCCTCATATCGCTATTTGGCTCAATTCCATAGACTTTATTTCCTTCTTTGAGAAATAATTCACTTAATATGCCAGTACCTGATCCAATATCCGCAATTATAGAATTAGATGATAAAATATCCTTATGTTTTAAAAAATTGATTACCTCTTCCGGATATCCAGGCCTATATTTGATATATCTTTCTACTCTTGAAGAAAATCGCTTTTTTGGATCTTGCTTGAATTTTTTATCAAACATTAAAATGATAAATATAAAAAGAATAAAAAAAATTTTTATTTATTTTTCCATTAAGCATGCTTTTGTTTAATAAGTGTTAGTTTTCCACCAGCCATGAGTTCTTCTAAACCTTGTTCACTTACAGAATGAGTTAATGATATTTCTACATTTTTTGAGAGATTTTTTAAAGAGACCTTACCAGATTTTATTTCTGATAGATCAACTTCAAATCGATCTCCTTGGTCTATTTTATCATAGTCTTCTTTATTTTCAAAAGTTAAAGGAACAATTCCAAAATTTACCAGATTAGCTAGGTGAATACGTGCAAAGCTTTTAACTATAACAGCCTTGATTCCAAGATATTTAGGTGCGATAGCTGCATGTTCACGACTTGAGCCCTGTCCATAGTTAACCCCGCCAACAATAAATCCTCCTGCTTTTTCAAGTGATCTGTCATGAAATGTCTCATCAACCACATTGAAAACAAATTTACTAATTTCCGGTATATTACTTCTTAATGGTAAGATTTTAGCTCCAGCTGGCATTATATGATCTGTAGTAATATCATCTTCAACTTTTAGAAGTACTTCACCTTCTAATTTATCTGGTAATGGCTTGAATTCTGGTAATGGTTTGATATTTGGACCTCTTATAATTTCTACTTTCTTAGCTTCTTCAGGAGGTAATGGTGGAATTATCATATTATCATTAACCATAAATTTCTTAGGCATCGTAAACTTTGGAAGCTTGCCATATTTTCGAGGATCGGTTATTTTACCCTCTATAGCAGCCATAGCTGCAGTTTCTGGACTCACGAGATAAGCATTAGCACTTTTTGTCCCTGATCGACCTAAGAAGTTCCTATTAAATGTTCTTAGAGACACAGCATTGCTTTTAGGAGCTAAACCCATTCCAATGCAAGGCCCACAGGCATTTTCTAATATTCTTGCTCCCGCTTTAACTAAATAACCCATCTCCCCTGAATCTACCATATGATCTACTACTTGACGTGAACCTGGAGATACTGTTAAAACCGTATTAAGGGCAATAGTTTTTTCTTTTAACATATTTGCACTAATTTTAAGGTCTCTCAATGAAGAATTCGTACAACTACCAATACAAACTTGATCTACATTCATTCCTTCTAATTCATTTACAGTCTTAACATTGCCAGGGCTATGAGGCTCAGCAATTAGAGGTTCTAATTCACTTAAATTTATTTCGATTGTTTCATCGTAAACGGCATCGTTATCTGGTTCTAATTGAACCCATTGGTTCCCTCTTTCTTGAGCTTCCAAAAATTCCTTTGTAATTTCATCTGAGGGAAACACTGATGTTGTAGCACCAGTTTCTGTTCCCATATTAGTAATAGTACCTCTCTCAGGAACAGATAATGTTTTTATTCCAGCCCCTACATATTCCAAAACCTTGTTTACTGCTCCTTTTACACCAATTCTTCTTAAAACTTCTAAAATCACGTCTTTAGCAGAAATAAAATCGGGGAGTTTTCCTGTTAGATTCACTTTTACGACATTTGGCATTTTTAATCTAAATGGTTCTCCGGCCATAGCAGCAGCAACATCAAGACCACCCGCTCCAATTGCGATTGATCCTACACCCCCTCCGGTTGGTGTATGACTATCGCTACCAAGTAAAGTTCTCCCTGGACGTGCAAATCTTTCTAGATGTAATTGATGACATATACCATTTCCCGGTCGTGAAAAATAAAGGCCATATTTTGCAGCTATACTTTGAAGATATCGATGGTCATCGGGATTTTTAAAGTCAGTTTGTAAAGTATTATGATCAACATAACTAACAGATAATTCTGTTTGAACCCGAGAGACACCCATCGCCTCAAATTGTAAATAAGCCATTGTACCAGTAGCGTCTTGAGTTAAAGTCTGGTCAATTTTAATCGCAATATCTGTTCCCTTTTCCAATTTACCTTCAATTAAATGTTGTTCTAAGATTTTTTCAGTTAGAGTTTTTCCCATTTTCTTCCACAAATTCCAATAATTTTAAGCATTTCTGGATAAATAGATACTAAATTAATTAAAATTAAAATATTATTAAATTTTTCTTAAAAATTCTCTTTATTTAACTAATATAGATTAAGTGTGGACAACTTCTAACTATTCGATATCTGAGTTACGCGCAAATATATAAGCTTTCTATAATTTTCAAAAGTAAATATATTCAATATAAAGAGTATGTATTATGAGAAAGGATTTAGATTCACTTTCAAAAGAGGATTTATTGGATTATATTGAAGATCTTTCCAAAAATTGGCTAGCAATTGATGGTACATGGTTTCAAGCAGTTGAACACGAATATGGGCTTGAAAAAGCAATTGAACTTGATGTGAAGCAGTGGGAACGTTTTACGGTTATTGAAGCAAAGAGGATAATGCAACGTTTCAAAATTTCTGAAAATGGTGGTATCCCCGCGTTAATTGAAGCCTTGAAATATAGAGTCTATGCTAATATTAATACCCAAGAAGTTATAGAGGTTTCAGATAAAAGTTGTATATTTAGAATGAATGATTGCCGTGTTCAATCTGCTAGAAAACGAAGAGGTCTTCCAGATTTTCCATGTAAGCAAGTAGGAATACAAGAGTATAGTTTATTTGCTAAGACTATAGATTCTCGGATTGAGACAAGATGCATTGCATGTCCTCCAGATAACCATCCAGATAATTATTGGTGTGCATGGGAATTTACTATAACAACTGATTAAGCAATGTAAAAAGATATTGGATTTCTTTTATATCATATTATAAAAAGTTTAAAAAGCTACATATCTTAAAACTTCTAGAACAAGCTTAAAATTTAAAAGATTTGAATGTTTCACAAAAATATCGAACAATTAATAGATTATTAAATTAAAAAATTGATGTTATATGTCTGAAGAACATATTAGAGGTCAGATTAGCGCAAAAGAGGATGAAATTACAAGAATTGAAGAGGATGCTTCAAAAAAAGATGCTTCTGCTGAAAAAGAAATTGAGGAAGAATTTGATATTAAAATAGAGGAAGCTCAAGCAACTCTTAATGAAGAAACCCAATTGCGTGATGAAGCTATACAAAAAGCTGAAGAGTGGACGCAAAAAAAGAAAGACAAAATCTCGTCCACTAAAGATGCTGAGAAAGTATTGACTCAGTTAAAAAATGAAAAAGCTAAGGCATTGAATGTTAAATTAAAAGAAATTGAAAATGAGAAGAAAGGTAAGATCAAAGAAGTTCAAAACGAAATAAAACAGTTAGAAAAGCAAATTACTGCCTTAGAAAAAGCAAGAGCAAAAGAAGCTGCCCAAGATTAGAATCAGATGGTTCTTTTCTAAATATTTTTTTAAATTTTTTATATAATATACAATATTTCCTTTTTAAATCAAATTGATCATATTAACTGGATTTGGTTCATACGGTAAATATACCATTAATTTAAGTAGTGAAATTGTAAAAGGATTTCCTCCGGAATATAAAGGTTTTCAAATAATAAAGAAAATAATACCTGTAAGTTGGAATAAAAGTGTTTCTCTTTACAAAAGACTTTTATCTAATTTTAATGAAAAGCCAAAATTAGTAATTATCTCAGGAATCCATAGTGGTAATAAAATCCTACTTGAACAATTTGGCTGGAATTTTAAACTTGGTAATGATGTAGAAAAAAAATTTAGATTTGGTCCAATTAAAATGTGGGCTTCTCCTTTGAACAAATCTACTTTAAAACTTAATAAACTATATTCAAAACTGAATAAAAAATCAAGCATAGCTATTTCATATTATCCTGGATTTTATTTATGTAATTATCTATATTATTGGGCACTAAACTTGTCTAATAAGGAGTATCCTGTAATATTTATTCATATCCCGGATAAGGGAGATAAACTTGAGATAATTAATATAATTAAGGAGATTTTAGAGATAATTATAGAATTCCATTTAATAGAGGATCTAGATGTTTAATGGTAGTTTTTGTCCTTTTTCATTGATGATATCTTTAAAGATTTCAGGTTGGAGCCGTAACTCGTCATAAAGCCATGAGAGGTTTTTCATTTTAGAGTTATATATTTCTACTTCTTCTTCAAATAACTCCATTTTAATATTCTCAAAACAATTATTCTACTATAATCCAAGAGAATCAAATATACATATTTACCTATGTATTATCTAAATGATACCTAAGAAAAGCTCTATCAATACTATATGCGCATATTTTGTTTGATTATTAAAGCAAAAAAGGAGAAAAAACTTAAGTTCTCAGATATTTTTTTTGAATTTTATCAAGTTCGTACATAATATCTTCTATTGGGGCTCCATTTATGATTTTATGCATTCTATCAATAAGTTCTTTAGGAAACATATCGAATTCACCAATGGATTCTTTATAATCTTTAAATTCGCTTGAAACTTCATAAATATCTGAGCTTCTTTTTCTATCAAATTCTCTTGTAACAATCTGTACAAAAGAATTAATTAAATCATTATAAAATTCGTTTTCCAATTGTTGAGCGGTGTAATTAATGTCAAATATCATATGATCATATTTTTGATTGACTTTTTGAAGTTCTTCTTCTCTTTTTGCGTTAATTTCATCTATTTTTGGTTGCAATTCTTTCTTTTTTAATTCCATCTCATTAATTTTAGATTTCCAATGATCATCCATATTAGATTTTAATAAAGGACTGTATTTAAAGAATTATTTTATGTAGCTATAAATCATTATAATTGAATCAAATGATTTTATTAAAGAAACAAAAAAAAAGTAATAAAATTAGATATATCAATCTTTTCTCATTTCATCAAAAGTAGGTATAATGATCTGAGAAAGATTTAATTTTTCGAAAATGCGTTGATTGCGTTTTAAAAGGTTTGGATTTAGCCGCTCATATAGAACCAATGCAAATGACATTAATCCAGTAGTTAAAAATGGTAATATAATCAGGATTATTGGTGTTAGAAGTGCCGGGTCTAAATATCCTAATGCTCCAAATGATGAGCCAATATAGAAAATTAGAACAATTAATGTCGAGATTCCTGCATATCCTTGGAGAACATTTAAATAAGGGGCATGAACGCCTTCAATAACAGGAGTTCTTTGCTGTCCAGAATAACTGCGATAAATTACGATCCCAGCGTCCTCCAGAAACCAGATTGGTAAAAATAAAAGCAAAACAATGGGTATAACAAAAAATGTTGCTAGAAACAGTGCTTCTGCCTCATTTAATGCTTGAACTATCCAAACCCCCGCTCTAAAAAAATGACCTAATCCTGCTTGTATAAGTATTCCAGCAACCGAAAGAGAAAATAATGTTACAATTAATGCTCTACGAAATAAAAATATCGGTTTTCGTCGTTGTCCTAACTTACTTATCCCATATTGAAATCGCTTTCTAGAAAGATAAATCAATTTATGCAATTTCATTAATAACATAGTAGTATACGGTGCTAATAAATAAAAAATACCAAAAGTGATCAATGGAAATAGATACAAAAGAATCATATCACTCCATAGAGGTCCTGGGAGAAATGCTATAAAATTTGTGAGATATTCTGGAGGAATTAAATCTATAGTTCCTAAAATCCTTTGTAACCACCCTAAGAAAAATATAGTAAAGAATAGGAGCGAAGATAGCAAAAATCCAATGAAGATTGTAATATATCTCTCATATTTTCTTATCTTTTCTTTAAACTTCAATCATAAGTCACCTTAAATTTTAATATAAACATTTTATAATTGAATTAATTTAAAAAATTAATGAATTCACTAGCATGATAAATTATGCCACAA
>JAEOTW010000119.1 GCA_016839655.1 Promethearchaeota archaeon
ATCTTCCGTATCTTCCTTTCCGTATTTTTAAATTTTTTCCACATTTTGGACATAAAACTTTAATTTGTTCACTTAGGTCAAAAATATATCGACATTCTGGAAATTTACTACAACCTATAAATTTGCCATACTTTCCAGTACGTTCTACTAGTTCACTGCCACATTTAGGGCATTTTTTAGGTATATCTGATTCAATTTCATTAGATTTCATAAATAATTCCAATTAACCACAATTAAAAAATGTGAATAATTTTTTATAAGTAGAAATGAATATAGATCTATTTTCTCAATTCTTTTGGTGGATTCTTCATATTCCATTGGCTCCAAGCATATCCTCTGACATTTTCCCACCCATATTTTCGCATATAGTCTAAAGTTATTTGTTTCAAATCTCCATTTTCGATGACTTCTCCAACTCCTAAGATCTTATGCATTTGTGTCCACGTATTTCCTTCTTCTTTCATTTCTTTAACACGTCTTTCTACATTTATTGACCTTCCTACATACCATTTTCCATGTTCCAATTTGAGTATATAAACGAATTTTGGACCTAAGGCTTCTTCTTTTTCCTTAAAGAACTCTAAACCACCAGTTTGACCCTTAATATATACTTTTATTTTTTTAGGGATATAGATATAATAGGATTCATTGAAACAGGTGCCTTTGACATTTTCCCACCCATATTTTTTCATGTAATCTAGTGTTATATCAGTTAAGTCTCCATTTTCTATGATTTCTTCAGTATCTATTACTCTATTATCCCTAGTCCATGAGCTTCCTTGTCCATCTTTATGAACGGTTATCCCACTAGATAGTTTTTTAGTTCTTCCAACCCACCATTTTTCATTTTCTAATTTTAGGATATAAACATAATTTTGTAGTATTTCTTTGATGATTTTCTTCTCCTTTTGTGCGATTTTTACTCCAGACTTCTTCCAATATTTATACCCCTCCTCCAATTTAACAGTTAATACTTTTTTCCTTTCAAGCTCATCCAGCTTTAAGCTCAGATATTTAATATCATTTTCATCTTTAGCATTAAGATTTAAAATGATTTGTTTAATATTAAGCCATTCTGTAGAAAATAAATTCAAGATTGCATCTGTACTCAATGGACTCTGCAGTTCACCAAGATCCAACTTTTTTTTAGCCTTAACTTCTGGTTCTGGTTGGGATTTCACCGTTTTACTAACCCTAATAGGAAATGTAAATTTACATTCAGGGTAACTTCGACAACCCAAGAATAAACCGTATTTACCAGTTCTTTCAGTCATTAAATTTCCACATTTTGAACATACTATATTATCTAAATCATCCACATTGCGAGAAAAATTACATGTAGGATAACCATTACATCCAAAAAATGCCCCATTTACACCTATATAAACAGCTAATTTCTTAGTACATTTTGGGCAGTTAACTGGTAATCTTACCTTATCTTCATATAGTCGAACTCCTTTCGGTTTGATTTTTTTTGACATATCTTGAGTAAATTTGCATTTAGGATAGCCTATACAATCAAGATATGTTCCATATTCTCCATGGCGAATTTCGAGAGGTTTCCCACATTTAGGACATTTTTTAGGAACATTAGAAGAATTTTCATTAGATTTCATTATTAATTCCAATTAAACACATTTAAAAAATGTTGAAGGAATAGTCAAAAAATTTTCATAACCATTTTAATAGTTTAAAACCTGAATTATAGATATGAGGTGAAGATTGTAGCCATTTTACTATTGTTTGAATTGTCAATTCGTCTAAAGTTCTCTTCTTTCTAAGAATAAAGTTAACAAGCTCCTTTATCGTAAGTTGTTCAACATATCTATAATGAATTTGTGGAAGTTCCTTATAAGTTGCGACAATCTGATAGATAGGAAACTTTCTTTTAAACCGCCTAATCATATGGATAAAGAAAATATACCCTGCGCGATTTATTTGTTTATGTGGGGTAAATCGAGCAGTTAACAAACTTTGAGGGCTCCAATTTTTAGTTTCAATTAAAAATATTCCTGTAGGTCCGACGACTACATGGTCAATCTTACACGATTTTACGTATTCATGATACTTCTTCCATCTGATGGATTTTGAAAAACTTAATCGAGCTTCATTAATGATATAGTATGTTTCAGGAAGTTTCTTTAATTCTTTAATGGTCGCAGTTTCTCCAATAGCACCAATAAAAAATTGTTTATCTTTTTCAATAACATCATGGGCTTTATGCAGATGCTTAACACTTTTTTCTACAGATTTTTCTAGTTTTTTCTCTCTTAATGTATACTCTTTTCCGGTTTTTTTTATTTGTTTTATATCTTTCTTAAACAGCTTATCCATTCTTTTATCTAAAGTTTTATCTATTTTTTTTAAGCGTCGTTTTCCTTTTGAGTCTAAAGAACCTACAATTAATTCCTCTTTTTCTTTAATAAGAGATTCTTCAAATTCCAATTTCTTCTTTTCAAATTCTTGTTTTAATTTTTTTTCTTCATTTTTCAGTGCTTCAATAACGAAATTTAACTTATTTCGTTCTTCTTCAGTACTATTTTTAAGAATTCTGGAATAGTTCCTTTTAAAATATTGTATATCTTCAAATGAGTCAAACCCGTCTAAACCTTTACGAATTAATTTATGTTTTAGAAATTCTTCACTTCCAGATTCTCCAAGGATATTTACATTTTTTGGTTCTAAAATTAAATCTTTTTTATCTACAATCCATTTAGCAATTAAGAACTTTTGAGTTATATTATGATCAGAAACAAAATTGGAGGTAATTGTAGATTTTGGGATCCACTCTTCCCTTCCATTAATAAATGAAATTAACAGTGCTTTCTCTGTCTCACTTTTTATTTGACCTCTCAACTCTGAATATCTAAGATCAACCATTAATTTCAATAAAATCTCAAAATGTACTAAATCACATTTCTATTCAAATTTCTGAAGGAGCTCCTAATCTCTGAGCAATTTCTTTAATAGCATCAAGAAAATCTTGTTTATTTAATTTTAAATCATCAGGCAAGTGATATAATATTTTACCAGGCTCAAAATTCCTGTCAGGGTTAAGCCTTTTAATAGCATTAAATGTAGCTAATCCACAAACACCTTTAATATCTGCCCCTGTATAATTTTCTGATTGTCTGGCCAAATCCTCTATGGAGACATCATCTTCGAGGTGCAAATTCTGAGTATGTATTTTATAAATTTCAACTCTACTGTTCAAATCAGGGAGAGGGAAATGTATTATTTTATCAAATCTTCCTGGACGAAGTAATGCGGGTTCTATTAGGTCGAGCTTATGAGTCGCGCCGATAACAATAAAATTTCGAATAGACTTAAGACCGTCCATTAAACCAAGTAATTGAGTCACAATCCGATGTTGTGTAAAAGCTTGTTTATCAATCATCTCTTTTTGGATTTTGGGAGCGATTGCATCAATATGGTCAATAAATAGTACGGAAGGAGCTCTTGATTCAACATTACTAAATATTAAATTTAGCTTCTTTCCTGATTCTGCATAGCTCTTCTTAAATATATCAGGCGCAGTCACCGAAATAAAGCGGTAATAACCAATTTCATGTGCGAGAGCTGTTGCTAAAAGTGTTTTACCAATTCCAGGAGGGCCTACAAATAGGATACCTTTAGGTATATCAATATCTAACTTATTTGTAGTTGATTCTTCTTTTAAGGTTAAATTTATTAAAGTTCTTATCTCATCAATTTCTTTTCGTAATCCTCCGATATCCTTATATGTTATTTTTTCGATCTCGAGCAGAGATTCATCTATAGTTTCATCACTAATTATAAGCTCTGTATCCTGTCTAATTACACAAATCCCAGATGGATTCATAACTACAACCTTAAAAATGATATCTTTACCAATACCTATACTTATATAGATATAATCATCGAGTGTCACTGGATAATTGTTTAGTTTCCTTTTTACAAAAATTGTAAGTCGAGGATCAATTTTTATTGAGAAGTTTATTGGAGCTATGACAACTTTTCCAGCACTTTCAACTTTTACTTTTCGAATTTCAATAATATCATTGACTTTAGTACCTGTATTTTTTTGTAATCGCGAATCGATACGAATTATTCCCAGATCGTTATCTTGAGCATAACTGGGCCATGCTATAGCTGCGCTTTCTTTTTTTCCAAATAGAGAAATGACATCACCTGTTTGAACTTTAAATTTATCCATAATATTTGGATCAATTCTCGCAATATTTCGCCCAGTATCTCTTCTTTTTGCATTTTGTACTTTTAATTTGACTGAATTTGAAATCATTTTCTTATCATTAATTATCTATAGTTTTTTTCTCTCATCATTAATTGGCTCTCAACCTTAGGTATAATGTTTTCAATTAACCACAATTAAAAAATATGAATAATGGTGTTATTTTAATTTTTAATCCTATTTTTTGTATTTCTTTTATCATTCAAAATGTTAACGTTCAAGCATTTTTTTCGTGAGTAATTCGAAAGCGTGTTCCCCAGTTGGTCCTACTTCAGAGGTTATTTCTGTAAATGTATACTTTCTTGTGAGATCCACAAGTTCTTCGGCTTTAGAGGGTAATTCGGGAATTGCTAAAAAAATTGGAATTTCTCCAACATTCTTTTTAATTATCTCAAGAACTTCAGATATGTTTTTTAGACTTTTTTCGTCAATTGCATCATACATTATTATAGCACCATTAGCATCTCTAATATATTGGGGAAGTAAAAATCGAAAACGTTCTTCAGTAGCAAAATCCCAAATTCGAAGTGAAACATTAAAACCTTCAATTTCGACATTTTTAATGTAAAAATCCGCCCCAATTGTATTTCTGATGTCTTCAATAAACATTCCTGCTACAAACTTTAAAATAAAAGTAGTTTTTTCAGGTTTTCCAAGTACGATAATTTTAAAAGCATACTCAAATTTTTCATTCTCTTCTTTTTCTACTATATTATTACTAACTTGAAGTTGGCTAGCTTTTCCACTACATAATTCATACCATTTTAACAGTTTTTCGCGTGGTTCTTGAATCATTTTCCTTAATGCTTCAATTTCTTCAAGTAAAGTAGAAAAACGTGATTTTACATCTCGTAAATTTTGTTCTCCTAAATCTCGGGTATTAAGCACAATTAACATAAGCTTTCCAAGGATTTCACCGAAAAGATATCTAATATTAGCAGGGATTAACTGCATCAAACGCCAAATAGGAGATTTTCTTTTTTTCGTATCTCTTAACCTATCCATTTCGTTTCTTAAACTATGTAACTCTTGTTCTAATCTCAATCTTTCAGTATCTATTAATTGTTTTTCTATTTCCTCTTTTTTTTCCTTTTTAGTATTCTCTTTTTTTTTCTTTCTCAATCCTGATTTTCCCTTTTCTTTAAATTTTAGACTTCAAGATATTTTATAATTTTACGCATAAATATTTTTATCTATCTTCATTTCAAATTTTCTCACTTTATAATTATATTTTTATCCAACCATTTTCTAATTCTATAAGTCTATAATTAATAAATAATCAAAAAATTTGAATAATTTTGAAGAATTTATAAATAAACTCACTATATAGTGATGTTATATTTAAGATCAACATGGGTAATCTACTGTATCACCAGAATTTAAAGTAATAATTGAAGAATTTAATAAGGAGATTCATAAAAAGAGAGCTCATTCGAGTACATTTTAAGAAAAAGTGAACGATGCGCTAAGAGTAGGTTATAAATTTATTAATTCTCAGCTTATTATCCCTAGAGTATCTCGATCTTTCATTGCTTACTTAGTTCGAGAGTTATAATTAACAAATTAACAAATTAGAATAATTCAAAATCTTTTTTTTTACGATTTAATTGTGATATTTCTGACTTTAAAAGATTAATTTCTTCTTCTTTATCTCTTAATTTTTCAATAATATCTTCTTTATCAACTTTATTAGTCTTTAATTTACTAATTATTAATCTCTGATTATTCACTATATATTGTAATTCTTTTACCAAGTCATTTAGGATTGGTTCAGGTCTTAAATCCTCAATTTTAATCCTAGATGAGCTACTATCAGTATACTTTATTTTTTC
>JAEOTW010000003.1 GCA_016839655.1 Promethearchaeota archaeon
CCTGTCTGGTCAAAATTGAAGCGTGGTAGCGTTGGACATCCATTCGCTAATACCCTTGTTGGAATAATTAACGAGAATTTGGAATTCCTGCCAGTTGGTGAAGAGGGAGAGGTCGTTTTATCTGGGCCACAAGTAATGGTCGGTTATCACAATAGACCAGAAGAAAACAAACTGGTTTTTTTCGATGCAGGTGGTTACAGGTGGCTACGAACTGGTGATTACGGGCGATTAGATGACGAGTATTATTTATTTCTATTAGATCGAATTAAAGATTTAATTAAATATAAAGGGCACAGCGTTTATCCTAGGGAAATTGAAGAAGTTTTGTATGAACATCCTGCAGTACAAGAATGCGCTGTAATTGGTGTTCCAGATCCAATGAAAGGTGAGAACATCAAAGCTTATATCATCATTAAAGCGGAGCACAAAGGTAAAGTTACTGAACAGGAGATCATAGAATTTGCAAAAGAAAACTTAGCAGCTTACAAATATCCTCGAGAAGTAAAATTCGTTCGAAGCCTTCCAAAAAGTGGTGTCGGAAAAATCCTTAGAAGAACTTTAAGAGAAAAAGAAATCAAAAAATTAAACAAGAAATAATAAGGTAATTAAGAATATTCCAACATCCTTTCTATTGGTTTTAAAGCTTTCTTGGCGATCTCAGAAGGAACTTTAACTTCAAACATCGGATCGTCTAAATGTTCGAGTACATATTTCATAAGTTCTATTGTATTTTTTTTCATGTTATAACATAGAAGTTTTTCACTAATGAGATGAAATACTTTATTTGGGAAGTCCTGAGCCATCCTCTCCATCAACCCCTTTTCAGTTCCAATACAAAACTCATTGTCTACTGCTATACTATTTTTTACTAGATTATACATTTGGCCAGTAGAACCAACAAAGTCTGCTAATTCTCTAACTTCTCTTTTACATTCAGGGTGAACTAAAATTTGACTATTAGGATAACCACTTTTAATTTTCTCCATATCTTCAACGGTTATCTGAGAATGTACATAACAGTTCCCTTCTTCGGGCATTTTAATACATTTAATTCCAGATTTTTGTTCAGCATAGTCCGCCAAGTTAGCGTCTGGTCCAAACAATACTGCCTCGGTACCCATAAAATTGGAGATTTCTTTTACGATTTTGGCGGCGTTGGATGATGTACAACATATATCCGATTCTGCTTTCACAGCTGCTGTTGTATTGACGTATACAACAACTGGTAAGGTAGGATTTCGTTGTTTGAAGGCTCTAACTTTTTCAGCAGTTAAATACGCTGCCATTGGGCAACAGGATTCCGGATTAGGTATTAAAACATGTTTATCTTGATTCAAAATTGATGCCGTCTCAGCCATAAAATCTACACCTGCAAAAATAATATACTCCGAATTAGCTTCGTTGGCAAGCCTTGACAACCCTAATGAGTCACCTAGATGATCTGCTATTTCTTGAACTTCGATTGGTTGGTAATAATGTGCTAAAATTGTAGTTTCAGTCTGCTTTTTCAACTGAAGAATTTCTTCTTGAATCTGTTTTACTGACATTTTCTTCTATGTTTTATGTGAAATTCTTAAATAATCAAGATTATTTAATATTTAATATAATTTAATTGAATTTATAATAATAGTAAGGTAAAAATCGATGAATGAACATCTACAATTTGTTTATAAGGAAGAATTTTGGTATATAAGTGCGTTCTTAAATAGTAAGAAAGTAGGTGGCGAGGAAACTGCTAAGAAAATTGAAGTTTTTATTAAAAATAAGTTCAAAAATTTAACACCAGAGGATTTTTATCGTCAAGATCTTAAAGAAATGATACTAGATATGGTTCAAAACATATCAATTAAATGTAATTGGGTTCCTTATCTTGAAAGCTTTCCCTATAGGGATGAAAATACAGATAGAGCGTTTAACACTCTAGGTTATTTCCAATTTAAGGTGGAACATTATCCCGATCAACCTTTAAAAAAAGAAAATTTAGTTCCTATGTTAATCCAACAAATTCCATATCTCATTTTGGACGATTTGAAAGAATTTTTTAAAGGTAGTGCAAATTCAGGAATTCTAATAGATACTGAAAGCCCTGTTTATGTGTTTCTTACTTCGAATAATACTAAACCTAGCGTAATTGAATGGACTCAAGACAATATTGAAAAATTTAAAAAATTAATAGGGGATTGGACAGAAATTTATTCTGGGCAATGGGAAGATTATTCTGAAACTTTGTACAGTAAACGTATTGAAAATAATTTATCCAATCGGCTATCTGAGTTACATTTTATCCGCAGGAACTCAGGTTTTGTATATATGGTTGAAGATAGTTACGATAAATTCTTTAAGTCCTATATGATAGAATATGTACTCGATCCTACGCCAAAAATGCGGGCAGTGTTATTTGCTCTGCGATCCATTAACGAATCATTAGATCTTCTCTTTTTAAAGACGCAATCAGAAATGTTCCAGGATTTGAAATCAATTGAAACAAAAATAAAAAACTTAAGATTACTAAGAGGTTTAATTCAAACCAATCTTAGCATGATTTATAACGAACTTGATTATAATAGAAGACAACACTATACCAGTATACTAAAGCATCTATTAAACGAATTTGAGATAGAAAGCATAGTTAAAAGGATAAATGAAAAATTTACAACGATCTACGATGCAATGCAAGATTTATACCATAAGAAGAGCGAAGAAAATCAGGAGAAAACTGAAAGGGGATTAAATTTATTAAACCTTCTCTTTGGAGCAGGCATTCTAGCAGATTTAGCAGGCGTTATTATGCTTAGTCTTAATTTGCAGGAAGGGACCCTCTTTTCTTCTCTATTGAATGGTTTAATCGGTATCATTATAATTGGAATCTTATCTATAACGGTTCTTTACTATATCTACATAAGGATTCAGCTTAATAAGCCAACGGTAGGTTTAACTGTTGATGCCATTATTGAAGATAAGGAGGGTAATGTAGTTTTAATTAAACGTAAATATCCTCCTTTCCAAAATTATTATGCGCTACCAGGTGGGTTTATAAAAGAGGGAGAAAAACCTGTTGATGCCGCAATCAGAGAAGTTAAGGAAGAAACTAATTTAGATATAAAAATTGAACACAAGATAGGGGTATACACTGAAGAAGGACGAG
>JAEOTW010000120.1 GCA_016839655.1 Promethearchaeota archaeon
GTCAAAAAATTTCAAAGATTTTTGATTTTATCGATATCAATACAATTCAAGAAGCCTTTCCAATTCAAATGTACAAATTTAAACATGTAGAGAGGATTAGAAAGAAGATTATTGATATAATTAATAACATTATTATTGGAAAAAATGGAATATTTCCTAAAGTCTATGAAAGTATGTTTTTTGCGGTTTCAATTTATCCTAATCTTTATGACGACAAATATTATACTGATGTTTTAGTGAAACATTTTTTACCATTTCTAAATAAAGAAATTATGGAAATTCTTAAACAAAAGGGTGCGGAAAAAGCACTATATTATCAATATCCCGAAGAAAATATCAAATCAGGTAATTTGAATCCAATTTTTCCACATCATTTAATCAAATATGACCTCCTTAATGAGAATAGAGCAGAAATAATTTTTGGTTTTACAGAAAATGGTACATATCTCGCAAGGACATTTACTACAGATGACCCAAATTTTAAAAAAGAGATTGATGAAGGGAAACCTCATAAAGAATTTAAAAGTTCTATTTCCCCGAAGTTAACATTAACCTTGTTAAACTTTTTAAACATATTTGAAAATAGAGAAAATAAAAAAATTCTCGATCCATTTGTTGGAAATGGAACAATTGCATTGTTTGCACTACTACAAGATTTTCAAATTTATGGATCAGATAATGACTTTGTCAAAGTAAATAACACAATCCGTAATATACATTGGTTATTGGAGTTATTGGGAGAAGAGATTCCTCCACTGACTAATCAAAGAATATTAAATCAAGATGTTAGAACTATGTCTAATAAATTTGAAGCTTTTTTCTTTGATGGTATATGCACTGAACCTGAATTGGGACCATTTTATACAGAAAAACCTTATTATACACAAGCCAGAAATTTAATAGAGACTGAATTAACGCCCTTATATGAAGATTTCTTCAAAGAAGCCTACAAAATATTGAAACCTAATGCAAGAATTTGTTTTATATCCCCTATTATCAGTACTGTTGATGGAAATGATATTCAAGTAAATATTGAGAAAATTTCCAATAAGCATAACTTTAGAATTGTACCAATGTTAGATCTCAATAGGATTGATAACAAAGCTAATCCAAAACTTAAATTTCGCAAACAACAAGTAAGAACTTTAATAGATGCTAAAAAGGGTCAAATCGTAAAAAGAAAGATTTATGTTTTGGAAAAAAAATGAGGAAATATGAATTATAACGAGATATTTAATGAAATTGAAAAACAATTAGAAGGAGAAGCTCATTTAGACGAATTAGCTAGAAAAAAACAAGATCCTTTTAAAATATTAATCTCAACTATATTATCTGCACGGACTAAAGATGCAAATACTAGAAATGCAACTGAGAGATTATTTGCTAAATATGATACTCCAAAAAAAATCGCTGAAGCAGATATCGAAGAAATTGAGCAGCTTGTAAAATCATCGGGATTTTATAAAGTTAAAGCTGCTCGAATAAAAGAAGTATCAAAGGATTTAATTGATAAATACAACAGCACAGTTCCAGAAAATTATAAAGACTTAATGAGTTTACCCGGGGTAGGTAGTAAAACTGCGAACTGTGTATTAGTTTATGCCTTTAAAGTGCCTGCTATTCCAGTGGATACACACGTACACCGCATAAGCAACAGATTAGGGTGGGTAAAAACCAAGAAACCTCTACAAACAGAAAAAGTATTAAGAGATACAGTTCCTAAGGATTTTTGGTTAAAATTGAATAGATTATTTGTAAGATTCGGACAACAAATATGTATACCAATCAGACCAAAATGCGAAATTTGCGCTCTTACTGATGTGTGTCCAAAAGATTTTTCAATGGAGATCGCAATGAGGAGTAAAAAGAAGAAATAATTGATCCTAAGGAAGGATTTAATGAATTTAAGCAATAATTCTTACGTATAGTTTATATTATGTTCCAATTATTAAAGAAAATTTAAGAAACAAATCTAATTTTCTTCTTCCGCGTATAAAATAAGTAGCCAAATAGGATTCCTCCTGCTAAACCAAATAGATGTGCCCAATAATTAATGCCTGGAGCAAATGAATAAGCAATAAAAAATACGAGATAAAATAGAGAAAAAAACAAGAGTGGTTGATAATCTGTCGCAATCATTACAAATGCGACACCTAATAAGCCAAAAATAGCTCCTGAAGCACCTAAGCTAATTACATCTAAAGGAAGTAGTAGTAATGAAAATATATTACCAATTAATCCCGAGACAAAATAAATTAATAAATATTGAAATTTTGAGATAAGAGTATTATTTTCTACTGTTGCCCCAAAAAATAAGAGTGCAAGCATATTGGAGAATAGATGTATTGGATCTGCGTGAAAAAACATGGATGTAAACAATCTCCAGATCTCGTGGTTTTCTATTATATTTCTATTAATTTGAACAAAAATAAGGAGAATTTCCTCAGGAGCAGCTAAGTTAAATAGGAAAAAAATCAAAACATTAATAAATATGAGAGTTATTGTAATTTTAGCTTTTTTCAAGTCTTCGATATCTATAACCATCATATGAATTTATTATAACAAAGTATAATAATTTGTTTTTATATTATTTTTTTAATATAAATAATTGGGACAAATTTTGGACAGAACCGATAGAATTAAAGATAGACTGAAATTAAAGAAGAAACGTTTGTTAGATTCTTTAATTTTAAATGAAATCTTAAAAGATAAAAGATTAATTAAAGCTTTTATGGATGTACCTCTAGAAAAGTTTATTCCAGAAAAATTTGTCAGTATAGTTAAGCTATATGAAGATGTACCAAATTTATTCTATTATGATGAGCAAAATCCTAATAATTATAGAACAATTTCTGCTCCTCATATGATAACAATCATGCTTCAAGGCCTCTCATTAACAGAGAATGATGATTTATTAATATTGGGAGCTAAAAGTGGATATATTGCAGCTTTAGCACATAAATTAGCACCTAAGGGAGAAATTATAATTCTTGAAGCAAATTCTGAAATCGCTAAATTTACCTCTGAAAATCTAAAGAGATTAAATTTAGATGATAATATTTCAATTATAGTAAAAAATCCTCTTAATGGGATGCCAGAGTTAAGCCCGTGGCAAAAAATATTAGTAACTGGTGCAATTGAACAGTCCAAGATAAATCCTTTGTTAAATCAATTAGATGAAAAAGGAGGAGTTTTATTTGCACCTATTGGACATGATTTTATACAAATGTACACTCAAATCTTAAGACAAAATAATGAATTCTTTGGTAAAAAACAACTTCAAGTTAAGTTTTCACCTTTAATTACTCAAGTGGAATTGGATGAATTAGAATTAATAACGGATCTTGATGATTATGGGACCATAGATGAATCTACTAAAGTAAATAAAAATATAATTCAAAATCCAAATAAAATTTACATTAAATATACTTCAAATATACTTGAGGAGTTAGGTTCTGAATCAAGTTTTAAAATTGAATCAATTGATAAGGAACAACAAAAATTAGTGATTAGTTATTTAATAAGTATTGAATTGATCATAAAAAAATTGAAGAAAGAAGACAATATTGAAGAATGTTTCAATTACGTGGAAAGTATTGAAACTAAGTTAGAAGATCTAAAAAAGTATAAGAAATTCTTTCAAATTAAGATAAAAAAAATGCAAAATATATTAAATCAGATTAGATCCTATAATATCGTAAGAAAAGAATTAGAAAAAAAAGATTTATCAGATTCAGAGATAATAGATAAGAAAATTGAAATAATTAATGACCAAATTGAACAGATAAACTACTTTTTAGAAATTCTCAAAGATGATATCCATCGGGTTAAAACTTTATATTAGATAATCCAATTACTATTTTTCATTTTCCTTAATGGTTAAGGAAATTCAAAACTGCTTTCATAAAATCAGGCAAATCACTTGGCATACGTGAAGTAATCAAATTATTATCTATCACAACTGGAGAGTCTTCGTATATAACCCCCGCATTTAACATATCATCTTTTATTGCAAAATAACTAGTTGCTTTACGGCCTCTAACTATTTTTGCTGAAATTAACACCCACCCAGCATGACAAATAGCACCTACTAACTTTCCTTGATCATTGATTTTAGAGACGAACTCAAGTATTTCTTTTTCTCTTCTAAGATAATCGGGATTTTTTGTACCTCCAGGAATTATTACGCCATTATAATCATTAGGATTTGCTTCTTTTATTAACTTATCAGGTTTGATTGGATATCCATATTTTCCTTTAATTTCTCTCTTATGAAGACTAATTAATTCGGTTTCATACCCAGCTTCCATCAATCTTATTCGTGGATAATGTAGTTCAAGATCTTCATAGCCATCAGTTGCCAAAAATGCTATTTTAATTTAAAATCACCTCTTTAATACTTTAAACAATAATAATATTTAATATTCCAATATAAGCTACTATAAGCGCCATAATTATAAATATATAATTATATGGCGGAGATATTAGCCTATTTGGAGTTTTTCTTTTATATACTTCGTAATAATCTCCAAATTTTGGTGAAAGTAGATATTTTTCTTCTAGTGAGCATAATGTTTCTGTTAAAATAACTAAGATTGGAGACCAGAGTACAGCTATAAAAGAATCCAAAATAAATGTAATACCTAAATATATTAAAATCCATGATAAA
>JAEOTW010000121.1 GCA_016839655.1 Promethearchaeota archaeon
AAAAAAGAATAAATGGCTAGCTATCTGCTTAATAATTCTAATTGTAATGATGCTTCCTTCTACCTTAGCTTTCCTTGCTATATTTTAATAAACCATTTTTTGGACTAGTTGGATCAATCCCGGCAGAATAAAAATAAATCCCAGTGTGTTTCCTATAATATGTATTATAGTAAATGGAATTCCCGTAAGAAAATAAGGACCATATTCATCGATTGTTCCAAAATATAATAAAACATCCACTAACGAAGAAAAAACTTGAAAACTTACAGTAATTAAGGCTCCGAGAAAACCTAAAATAATCATCATTGAAATCGTATAGAAATCATTACTGTCTCTCATAAATTTCCGATTATTTATAAGATCCTTAGTAATAGCTCCTATTAATCCGGTTAAAGTATAATGAGTTAATTGAAAAGCTAGAAGTGGTAAGGGAGAAGCACCAATAGGATTGAAAAAACAGAATATTAATGAGCTTAAAAAGCCAACAATCATCCCATCTCTTTTTCCTAAGATAAAACCTGATAAAAAAATTGTTAGAGTAAATAACTCTACATTAGGAATGTATGCCAATAAATATCCTAAAACTATTCCTAAAGCTGTAAATGTGCTCACTAAGGCAATTCGAAAGGATTTTTTCTCAAGCCAAACGGAGTGATTTTCTGTCTCTCTTTCTAGATCGACAATTTCAACTATTTTTTTGACTTCTTTTATAGATTGTGGTTCCATGTTCTCCAATATAAATCTCTTAAAAATAGTTATATTCTATGGTTATAGATATTAATCTTTTAATTTTTAAAAATTTATAGGTGATGTTTCCTATTTTTTATGACATTAATGTCTAATATCTACTATAAGTCTCTTGACCGTGAGCTAGTTTAATGTATATCGAAATCTTAATAAAGTGGGGAGAATTTTTTGTATTAGGAAACTTGTCCTATTATTCATTACATTTTTGTCAGAAATAGAGAAAATCGATGGAGAAATGCTATGAAAAGCCCCCAAAAAACGTTGTCTATAATTGGATTATTATTTTTAGTGCAAATTTTATTCCAAAGTGCCATTCCAATAGCAAAAGCTAACACCAGTATACCTATATCATATTCTCAAGACTTAGATATAAATGGAACATACGTTTATAATGTTACTCAGTTTAATAACGAAGCAGGTTGGTATAATTTTGCAGGAGGATTTGAAGGAAATTGGAAAACTAATGCTGGTGGTCAGATAAAACTTAATCTAACAGGTTTCTATGACAAAGATCCTTTTGACTGGGGGAATTTATTTGATGATCCAATACCATGGTTAGATATTGAAATTCTGGAATCTAATGTTGGAATGCTATCTACTAATTTTACCTTAAATAATAGGTCTAATAGCGAAATTTCAAGGGCTCTAACCCTAGGTTATAATGTTTTTCAACCAGGGTTTTTGATACCTAACGAAAATCTAACTTATATAAAAAATTCTGCTTTAGGTCAAGCAGATCCTGGAGGCTTATTTGATATTACAGGAGAAGTTAATGTGGAAGAGACTGATAATTTTCTCTATATTGGTTTTGACCAAATTGGAGGAAATCAAAAAACTTATATGATATATGATAAGGGGACTGGTTTATTAGTTTGGGCAAAGACTAGTGTTTTTGGATATTTACTTGAAATTAAATCATTGAATTTTACAATAGCTGATAATTTTATTTATAATGTAATTCAATTTAGTGGAGCAACAAGTTGGTATAATTTAACATTTGGGTTTGAAGGAGATTGGAGAACGAGTGCGGGTGGACAAATTAAACTTAATTTAACAGGCTATTATAATAAAGATCCAAACGATTGGGGTAATGTTATCGATGATCCAATTCCTTGGTTTGATATAGAGATAATAGATAATAGCTCAGGTATTTTATTAACCAATTTTACTTTGTCAAATAAATCTAGTAGTGAACTTGCTTGGAGTCTAATTTTAGGGTATAATAACTTTCAACCTGGTTTTCTTATACCGATAATAGACAATTTAACTAAAGTAAAGAATTTGGCATTAGAAGAAGCAGATCCTGGAGGTTTATTTGATATTGCTGGAGATGTAAATATTGAAGAAACACACTTAACTATCAAAATCTCATTTGATCAAATCGGTGGAGCCCAGAGAACTTATATGATCTACGAAAAACATACTGGACTATTACTTTGGGCTAATAGTTCCGTTGGAAGTTATTTGCTTGAAATGGTACTTGAGAATTATATTCCATGGGAATCAGATGAAAATATACCTACTCCACGACCAAATTATTTTTCATATTTTATACCATATCTAATTATAAGTTCAATAAGTATGGTTTCAGCTTTTTCTATTCTCGTGGCATCAAAATTTAATAAGAAAATCAGAAAATTTAATAAATATTTTTTAATCGGAATTATAGCTGCAGCGAGTTTTGCTTCATTTTTTGTATTTACTAATAGTATAGAGGTTGCAGATGTAAATAAACCTTTAAGAGAAGTCCATGATTTAACCTTAATTGTCGATTATGGGAATGGAACCGTTAAAACAATAGAAAACTTAGAGTTGAGTGACTATAATACTACTGCCTTTGACGCTTTGATAAATGGGTGCCAAATAGAATATAAAGATTATGATGAAATGGGTATCCTTGTCGAAGAAATAGACGGAGTGAAAGGGAACTGGCGATATTCTATTAACAATGATTTTCCTGGAGTTAGTTCTGATAAATATAACTTAAAGAATGGAGATACCGTTAAATGGGTTTTTAGTTAGATTAAAAAAGAGTATCTTAATAATTCACATTCTTAGTTTCGATTTTTTTTAAAATCGGCTCAATATCCTTAAATGATTTTCTTATTTTATGGAAGTAATAACCGAGTTTATATCCTTTTTTACAATTGGTAAATAACATAAAATCATTATCCGCAT
>JAEOTW010000399.1 GCA_016839655.1 Promethearchaeota archaeon
CACATTCAATACACCTTCAATCACATTGAAAAGAAAATCGCTGAAATTGAGAAAAAAATAGGGATGTGATTTGAAGTTGAGCGAGGTAAGCCTGATCAATTTTGATAATATTGAAATAAAAGAAAATATATATCAAAAAGTTATCCAACTTCTTAGACAAGAAACCCACTTAAAATCTAAATTAAAAAACTTTAAGCTAATTGATTTTAAAAACCATATATATATGAAAACAAGTTGATTTATAAATCGAAAGAATAAGAAAATGACTAATAAAGTGTCGGATAAAGGAGGTCAAATTGGTAAGTTTAGTAAAGTCGATGATGGGGGTGAATTAGTATTACCGATCGGACATTATACTCTTATTAATTCTAATCATAATTTGAAACCAAAAATTGCAATATATGGTATAGGTTCGTGTATAATTCCAATAATTTATGATAAAAAACAAAAAATAGTTGGAATGTCACATGTTTTACTTCCAACTCACAAGAATAAAGCTATTATATCATATCCTCATAAATATGCTGATCTTTCAATAAAATATTTGGTTAATGAATTAACCCAACACGGGGCAGAATTAAAGAATTTAGAGAGTATAATAGTGGGAGGAGCGAATATTTTTAAAAATCCAGATTGTTCAATTGGTAAAGAAAATATAATGGCTGTTAAAAATGAATTAAAAAAACTAAAAATTAAGATCAAAAGAGAGCAGACTGGAGGATTTAAGGGTAAAATATTGAAATTTGATACAAAAGATTTTTCCTGTGTCATAAAAACAACAGGAAATAATAATTGAAAAAAAAAACAAAATGAATTTAGAATATGAAAAAAATGAAAAAAAAGGTGTCTCTAGATTTGAATATTATTAATTTTGAAAAAAATAAATCGATAAAATTAACAGAAAAACAAAAAGATGTTTTAAAAGAGCTTGGCAATATCGGTTCTGGAAATGCTATTACAGCATTATCAGATTTATTAAAAAAAAAAATCGAGATGTCGTTGACTTCAATAGATATAATTCCATTTTGGAAGATTCCCCAATTATTTGGGGATGAAACTAAAGAAGTCTTTGGAATATATTCTAAGGTAATTGGAGAGAATGATTTTAGAATATTACAAATCTATACTAAAGAAGCCGTAATAAATATGATTAATAATCTCACAGAATTTGATAAAAAGAGTATTAAGGAAATAAAAGATCTTACTGATCTTGATGATTTTTCTGTAAGTATCATTTCAGAGATTGGGAATATTTTGGCTGGACATTACACAAGTGCTTTGGCAAATCTTTTATCAATATCCATAATTCCTTCTGTTCCTGATTTGGCGCTAGACACCATAGGAGCATTGACAAGCTGTGCGATTGCCAAGTTTTCCGAAAAAATAGATTTTACTTTAATAATAGAAACCACTTTAAAAATTGAAGAAATGGAATTAGATGGAATTTTATGTTTTATACCCTCAATCGAGACTGTGGAAAATCTCCTAAAAACAATATATTCAAAATATAACATTTAGATGTAATGAATTTTAAATCAAAAGCAAATAACAAGAATTTAGAAAATGTTTGATATCTCTTCATTAGACGTTCTGCTTGTTAATCTATTGAAAGAAGTACCAAATTTAGTGGCAGCTCTTATCATCGATCAAGAGGGATTAATAATTGCCCAGCAATCAGTAAAAGGATTTAATGAAGAAATTATAGGCGCCATTATGAGTATTATTGATGAAACCATAAAAAAAATTAAAAAATTTACAAGAACCTCGTTTGGTAGCGGAACTTTTGATAGTGAAGAGTTTAGATTATTTTATTTAGAATTAGGAGGCATACATCCTGTTATATTTGTTTTAGTTGGTGCTCCTTATGCTGATTTTGAAAAATTATTGCCTTATGCATATATTACAGCAGAGAAGGTTTCATCAATTCTAAATAATAGAGAAACCTCTCTTGTTATTCCTAATTTGTTAAAAACTACAACAGGCGGTAAATACGGAGGTCAGAACATTTTTATTAAAATTGTCATTATTGGCGATAATGAAGTTGGAAAATCTTCTTTTGTAGATCTTTATATGAATGGAAATTTCGCAAATAAAGACTATAAACCGACTATAGGAGTTGCTATCGCAGAAAAAGAAGTTCAAATCTCAAATCGCTTGAAGGTAACATATGCACTATTTGATATGGCGGGTTCTAAAGGTTTTGCAAATGTTAGGAGATATTTTTATAAAGATACTAAAGCAGTGCTAATATTATTTGACTATTCAAAAGCAAAAACGCTGGAATCTTTGCCTGAATGGATTGAAGAAGTACATCACTTTGCTAAATCAAATTCAATCCCGTTCATTTTAGTAGGAAACAAAATAGATTTAATCGAAGCTCGAGAAAATATTAAGAAGAGAGCTGAAGATATGGCTAAAAAGTTCGATTGTTTCTTTTTTGAAACATCAGCTATGACCGGAGAGGGAATTGATGAATTGTTTACATCCCTAATTACAAATCTAAGTTAATAAAAAAAAGAATGGTATACAAATAAGTATGTCAATAAAAGTTTTAATAGCAGATGACTCGGCGTTTTTAAGAAAAGCTATTTCAGATATACTTATTGAAGATAGATCCTTAGAAGTAGTTGATCGCGCTTCTAACGGATTAGAAGCAATTGAGATGGTAAAAAAATACAGTCCAGACGTTTTAATCTTAGATTTACTAATGCCTAAAATGAATGGCTTAGATGCTTTCAAACATATAATGGAAGATATGCCGACCCCAACGTTAATACTTTCATCTATAAGTCCTAAAAATATGGATGCTTCCGTACAAGCTCTTTTACTTGGAGCATTTGACTACGTAATAAAACCTGGTAGTCTCGGAGCAAAATCTCTACCAGAATTCCGTAAACAACTACTCAATAAAGTAATTGCCGCATCTCATTCACAAATAAAAAGAGTTTATAGCAAACATAAAAATTTTAAAAAAACCGTTTCATTTAGACAAAATATTGTCTCAGAAACGTTTGAATTTGGAAAATATTTGAATAAATTAGAACCTATTGAGGATCATGAAGTCATCAAAGAAAGAAAATATGAAATTATTGAAAAGATTAAGAAAAAACAAATACAAAAGCATTCAATATCAAAGGAAATTCATAAAAAGAATCTTACTAAAAAACCTATAAAAATAAAAAACGCTACTTTAAAACCAAAACCAAAAGCAAAAGCCGAAGTAACTATCATTAAACCAAGAGTAATAAAAAAAGAATCTATCCAGAAACCAAAAATAAAAACTATTCCTCGAAAAGTAATAACTCATCCTCCATCTAAATCTGTTAAAAGTGCGAATAAGACAAAAACACAAGAAAGTGTTGTAAAAAAACCAATAAAAACTATTCAGAAGGAAAAGTCTCGAGAGGCTCCTGTCAAAAGCTCAGAAATTACAAAAAAGATAAGAAAATATGTTCCAGTTACAACACCAGTTAAAGGCGTGAATTTAACATCAAATATCATTGTCATGGGTGCGAGTGTTGGAGGTCCAAGAACAATAAAAACCGTATTAAAGATGATCCCTAATGATATTCTGTGTCCAATATTAGTTGTCCAGCATTTAACACCTCATTTTGTAGAAACTTTTGCTAAATCTTTAAATGATTCTATTAGATTAAAAGTCAAAATCGCAGAGGATAAAGAACTCTTAAAACCAGGGATTGTCTATATTGCTCCAGGTGAAAAACATATGGAAATCTCGGTAATAAATAAAAAATCCTGTATAAAAACTTTTGTTGGGCCTCCTGTCCATTTTTGTATCCCTTCTATTGATGTCCTATTCCATTCTGCTGTACGTGTGTATGGTAATCGAACTATGGGTATACTATTAACAGGAATGGGAGAGGATGGTGTTGATGGGCTTGGAGCAATCAGAAAACGAGGTGGTAAAACAATTGCAGAATCGCAAGAAACCGCTGTGCTTTATGGTATACCTAAATTTGCTGCTGATAAGGGATATGCTGGTTTAATTTTACCAAACTATAAAATATCAGATCATCTTACCAAGTTTGCTAAAGGACATTAATAAAATATTTTGAGAGGGGATCCTATTTCAATTTAAGAAATGGGTAAAGAAAAATAAAACGTAGAACCCATATTTCTCCCTTTTGATTCCACCCAAATATTACCACCATGTAATTTGATAATCCTTTTAGAAATATAGAGCCCTAACCCTGTGCCCTCTATGCCAATGTCCCATCCTTGGCCGTAGCGTTCTATTTTCCCGAATTGTTCAAAGATTTGTTCTTTTTCCTCCTTTGTGAAACCAATTCCGTTATCTTTAACTGAAATTAAATAAGAACCGTTTTTCTTCTTTGATTTTATTTTGATTTGCCCACCTTGAGGTGTATATTTAATAGCATTAACAATTAAATTACTTAAAACATCATAAATCCTCTCTTTTTCGATTTTTAAGACCATATTATCTAAAATGTCCACGATGATTTCATGGTTTCTCGTTAATGCTAATCCTTTTAAATCATTTATGACAAATTTTATTAGAAATGAGAGATTTTCAACTGTTAAATTCAATTTCACGTGATCTGATTCTAAATAAGCTGTATTTAGAATATTATTTACTGTTTTTTCAAGTGTTTCGCAACCTCGTTTAATTTGCTTAATACTTGAAAGTGCCATACCATTAAATTTATCTTTATGTAATTCTAATAAAAGATCAGAATATCCCTTAATTGAAATGAGCGGTGTTTTTAGTTCATGTGATGCTCTTGTAAGTAATTCAGATTTTAATTTATTTAAATGTATAAGTTCTTCCTCTGCCTTTTTGATATCTGAAATATCTGTCCAAGAGCCAATTGTTTCAATTGGATTTCCATCCTTATCTTTTATTAATTTCACTTCATCTCGCATCCAGTGATATGTCCCATCTGCAAATTTAAAACGATAATCATAAATGAGAGCTTCTTTTTCAAATAATTCTTCGAGTGTTGATAACACTCTTTCTTTATCATCAGTATGCACATGTTCAATCCAGAACTCCGAATTATTAATGAAATCTTCTGGGTTATAACCAGCAATTTCATTTACATTTTTACTAATAAATGTAGCACCAAAATCTCCGGATACTTTAGAAGTATAAATCATTGTCGGGCTAGATGATATGAGAAATTTAAATTTTTCTTCTGATTTAGTTAATTTCTCTTTAGCTAATTTCTGTTCTGAAATATCTGTAAAAGTCCCAACAACTCCAAATAATTTATTATTATCATCAATAAGAGGGGCAGCACTCACGTTTACCCAAGATATCTTATCATCGGATCGTTTTATACCCATTACAACATTTTTCACTATACTCCTAGTTTTCATAGCACGAGGTCCAGCCATCTCTTCTGTTGGCAGGGGAGTCCCATCAGGGCGTAGAATCTCCCATTTAGGGCTAATATAGTGACGAGCCTCAATATCAGAAAGTTTAAGCCCTAAAATCTCTTCCGCAGCTGGATTCGCAAATATAATATTTCCATTTTTATTTATTAAAACAACACCTTCTGTCATAGTTTCATAAAGCATTTGAAATTGTTCTTCACTTTGCTTTAAAATTTCTTCTGCTTTCTTTTGATCAGTAATATCAACCCAATAACCTAGTATTTCAATGGGATTGCTTTCTGCATTTTTAATTAATTTAAGCTCATCTCGCATCCAGTGATAGTTTCCATCCTTAATTTGAAAGCGATATTCATGAGTATGATATCCCCTTTCAAATAAATTTGATAACCCTGAGATAATTCTTTCTCTATCATTAGGATGTATGTGATTAATCCAAAATTCTGGATCAGAAGTAAAATCTTCGGGTGAATAACCAGTTAGATCTTTAACATTTTCACTAATAAAAGTAGCTCCATAATCGTCTGATGCTTTTGATGTATAAATTATGGCAGGATTATTTGTTATGAGAAATTTTAACCTCTCTTTAGATGTTTTTAAATCTTGTTCCGCTTTCTTGCGCTCAGTAACGTCTTGTAAGTATTTAATTATACCACTAACTTTCCCACTTATCGGTTCAATAAGTGGAAAACTACATACGTTAAATATTTTGGAAGAATGATCCTCAAGTGTTATATTGCGAACTTTTTCGCAAATAACTCTTTGTCCTGTTTCAATAAGTTCATTACAAATACAATCTTCGCATGGCTTTTCTTTTTTAAAGAAAGTTTCATAACATTTTTTAATTGGAGGTATTTGTAATTCTGGAAACCATCCTGTAATTGCAGGATTCACTTTAATTATATTATAATCCAAATCAATGATACACAAACCATCCTTAATGCTTGAAAAAATGTTTGACAAGAAGTTTTGTTCATAAATTAATTTTTGTTCAGTTTGTCTTAATTGAATAAGATTTCCTATGAGTTTGGCGGATATATGGAGTTGTTGCTTGGCAATCTCGATTATAAACGGAGGTCGAGTATTATATGAATTACTAATTTCAATAAGCTTATTTATACTAACTCTGTAATTTTTACTTATTTCTTCTAATTCTTTCAATTCCTTCGGCGGATCACCGTAGCCAATATTTATACTTCCAATTACTTTTCCGCCTGCTTTAATTGGAAGAGCATATAGATTGAGTCCTCCATTACAAACCACTTCGATTGGTTGATCTTTCTCAATAGCTTTTTTGGAAACATCTGTCCAACATGATTCATGACATAACCATTTTCCGCATTTTAATGCCTCTTCATTGTCATCAGTTTCGCAGAGAGCACGAGATGCTTGATCGAGAAATCGGCACCAGTTCGAAGAGAATATTCCTAAAGCATAATCTCCATTTTTCTCATAAATTGCAGTGGATGTTTCCAACAAATTCAGATAATAAGATGAAATATCACTGAGAGATTTTTTACCCACATTTTTTAAAATTAATTGATTTTTATTCAAATCAGTTAAATCTCCGTAATTTGGGATGAATTGGGATATATCATGGTTTTTTCCTGTGATCCATCTAGAGATATTTTGTTCATCCATCAAATCCTATCTTTGCCCCAGAGAATGTTATAAAATGAAATAAAGTCAATTAATTCTAATTAAAAATTAATATCTTAATAAAAATCTAAATAAAATCTATATTTATAAAACTTTACACCTTAATGTAAAGATTGAACATTTAGCGACTATCATCTTGAATGACTGAATAATAATTAGATAGAAAAAGAACATGGATGAAAAACATTTAGTGAAATTTTTACATATAAAATGTTTTTTTTACCAAAAATTATTATCATTGGTAATTGAATTTTTTTATAATACAGAAGAAAAAAATTTATAAAAAATAAATGTGCAAATTTAACTAAATGAAAAAATTTTTTAACATGGAATATATTTTTTGAATAAAAATATAATATTGATGCGATTAAGCATGAGTTATCTTTGCATAAAATCCCAATTGCCAAGAATTTATTAGGAGGAATTAGCGAAAGATCACTTATTTACGATATCAATGATAATCTGCTTTATATTAAAAATAAATGGGAAAACCAGTTTAGAAAAATTTTTAGATGAAATTAATTTTATTCCAATTTAAGAAATGGGCAAAGTAAAAGAAAATATTGAACCCTTATTTCTACCTTTTGATTCCATCCAAATCTTACCGCCGTGTAATTCGATAATCTTTTTAGAAATATATAGCCCTAAACCCGTGCCCTCTATACCAACATCCCACCCTTGACCGTAGCGCTCAATCTTTCCAAATTGTTTGAATATCTCCTCTTTTTCTTTATCTGTAAATCCGATACCATTATCTTTAATTGATATTTTATAAAAATTATCAGTGATTTCAGATTTCACTTTAATTTTTCCGCCAGGTGGAGTATATTTTATCGCATTAATAATGAGATTGCTGAGAACTTCGTAAATTTTCTCCTTTTCAAATGTCGTAATTAGTTTATCGTGAACATCAATAGTAATCTCATGATTTCTTGTCAATGTATAACCCTTTAAATCAGATACACAGTATTTAATGAGGAAAGATAAATCTTCTCTCGATAAATTTAATTTCACCTGATCAGATTCTAAATAGGTAGTATTTAAGATATCATTTATCGTTTTTTCAAATATGTTACAGCCACGTCTGATTTGGTTTAAACTTGAAAGAACCATGCCATCAATCTCATCTCTATGCAATTCTAATAGAAGATCAGTATATCCCTTTATAGCGATAAGTGGAGTCTTTAATTCGTGAGATGCTCTCGTAAAAATCTCCGATTTAAGTTTATTTATTCTCATTAATTCCTCCTCAGCTTTCTTCTTTTCAGTTATATCTGTAATGATAACAAGATCAGCTAATCTTCCTTCATAGTTTATAGTTTTTGAATAATTTTCAATCCATTTAACCTCTCCTATCTTTGAAATACCTCTATATTGGTAAGATAGTATGACATTTTCATCACCAATCTGTTTTTTGGCAGCCTGGTCCATAATCCATAAACGATCCTTTGGGTGAACGAGCTTGGCAAACTTTTTTGGACCTAAATCCATTAGTTCTTCTACAGCATAACCGGAAATATCAGCGAATTTTTGATTAATATACTTGAAAACAAAATCTTGTACAATTGCGATTCCTACTAAAGATTGCTCAGTAATTGTTCTGAATTTTTCTTCAGA
>JAEOTW010000122.1 GCA_016839655.1 Promethearchaeota archaeon
ACAACCATTATTATTTCTCGGTTTCCTAAAATCTGTCCAAAATTAAATACAGGTTCAATAACTTCTAAAGCTTCATTAATTTTTCCAAGAAAATATAATCTAAATCCATAATATCCTTGTAAAAACATTAATCCTGTTTTCACTTCAATAGAAGTCTGATCTCCCCACTTTTTTTGGCAATTATCATATAATTCCTCTAAAAGTTCATAAGCACTTAATCTAAGAAAAACTTCAGATTTTGCCACTGCTTCCTCTAATTGAATAATTAATGGAGCAGATGTGAAATCAATTCTTTTAGCTATTTGAATTAGTTCTGATGAAGGTGAAAACCTCGCTTGTAACCTGAGATATATAGGATAACTCCAAAAAGTAGGTTTATATGTATATTTTATAAGTTCTTTACCTTTTCCAATTATAAAACCCCATTTCACGGCTAAGAATGTGATTAAATTGTTATCAGAATTTTTTTGCCATAAATCAATTAAGCAATCATACCATTCTTGTGGAGTTTTATTTAATGGTTCTGGTATCATGGCTAGAATACTTTTATCTTCTTCACTTGCTAAAGGTAAATAAATTCTAAGTTCTAAAGGAATATAACGATGAAGTTCATTCCAAACATCTGGTGCTCCTTTTAAACTTAATTTTTCTTCATAATAATCTTTATGAGCTCGGTATTCTCCATTTTCATCAATCACAATAACGTTTATATGAGATGATCCCGCCTCAGTAAAATGACCTAGTCTGATAGTAAATAATTTTCCAATCATTGGATTTCCTGATTCGGTTTTATGCAAGTAGGTATTAGAATTATTAGGATCAAACTGAATTATTTCATTACATATTTTACAATTAATTTCGGTCAATTCTCCACCTCATCTATTTTTTTAAGATGAGAATATATTAAAGTAAATAGAATCTTCCTAATCGCTTAAATTTAAACGAGTTATACCAATATTAACAATTTTATCTAAGATCTCTTCTATTCCTATTCCATAAATTGAACTAGTTTCTACATACGTGTGGAAAAACCTATCCTCACCCACTAAAGTTTGAACTAACTCTCTTGAGACATTTCTTTCTAAATCAACTTTATTTCCCACTAAAATGAAACCAGGGTTGTGATCTTTGATATTATATTCTACATTCATTACCCGGAGCCAATTGTTAAGGTTTTCAAATGACTCATAACGATCTAATGAAAACACAAATATAAAAATATCGATATATTTAAGGACTTGATGCCTCAATAGATCTAATGGATGCATTCCTGGGGTTCTTTGGCCTGCTAAATCATAACATTGAAAGACTAAATCTTTATAACTCCATGATTCTATCTCCATAAAAGGAGTACGATTTATCTTTTTTTCTTCTAAAAATATACCATTTGAGTTGTTATGGTTACTATTTTTAGTCTTTTTAAGTAGAGCTTGAATTAATGTAGTTTTACCTACAGCTCCATCTCCCACAACTGTCATACGTATCAATCGGTGGGCGGTCTTTAATTCAGATAAGAAATTAGGTATTTTTTGCAATCGAAATACACCATTAATTTGTATAAGTTTATGTTGAAAGGTTATCCCTAATTAAGGAAGTAAGCTATGAACTATTAATTAATATTGTTTTATATATTGTAGATATATTTTTATTTTTACGTGATATAAGGATATACATTTTTTTCTAAATAAGTATTTCGGGAATTTCATGGGAATTAAAGGATATTTGATATTATCAAGATAAGCTTTATCAATTATACATAATATAATATAGATAAAATTATTTCAAACAGTAAAATAATGATAATTAAAAGCCCATATAATGGAACTATTCCTAAAATTCATCTGTCTGCTTTTATTGCTCCGGATGTTGTAATAATTGGAGATGTTGAGATAGGAGCCTATTCAAATATATGGTTCAATGCGGTATTACGCGGAGATTGGGGAAAGATTATAGTAGGGGAAAAAACAAGTATCCAAGAAAATGTTGTGATCCATTCAAGACCAAATGAAGTGTGTACCATTGGAAGTAATGTAAGGTTAGGTCATTCATGTATGTGCCATGGTCCTTGCGTTATAGAAGATTTTTCAATGGTTGGAATAAATGCCACTGTTTTAATGGGAGCTAAACTTGGAAAAGGTTCTACATTGGCTGGAGGTTCTGTTTTGCGTGATATTACAGAAGATTTTTGTTTATATGCAGGGATTCCAGCTGTTAAAAAGAAAAATTATCCCAATAAGAAATTAAATGAATTTAGTACTAATTTGTATGCTGAAAACGGTCAAAAATTTAAGAAAGCAGGTTATAATCAGGATATACCTGAAGAATTCCTAATAGAAGATTAAATTAACTTATCATAGACTAATCCGTGAGCTTCCAGAATTTTTTCTGTCATTTTTTTAAAACTAAGCTGCACATTTATATTTTCCTTTGAGGAAGTCTTCACAAAATCTTTCTCCTCATGTTTATTAAGAAATTGTTCAATAACCAAATCATCAATCTTATGTTTTTTTTCACCGCTATTAATAATGTCCAGTTTGGTTCCTATCAAAAGTTTTGGTCGATTTTGTAAGTTATGTTCTTCCAACTGTTCAATCCACCAATCTAACTTCACCAAAGTTTCTATTTTAGATAAATCAAAAACTAAGAAAATACCATTAGCTCCATCAATATAATAATTAAATAGCCTCCTAAACTGTTCTTGTCCTCCAAAGTCCCAGATTGTGTGTCTTACAAATGTTTCTTCACCACTTACTAAGATGGGGATATCATAAGTGTAAAAGTCTATTCCAATAGTCAATTGTGTATTTGCATCAAATGTATCAAAACATAGTCTTCGTGCTATGCAAGTTTTTCCTACAGCTCCATTACCAATTAAACATATTTTAAAGACATAAGCAGGTTTTTCTTCCTCATCAAAAGCCAAAGATATTTCACATTTCTATTTTATTTTTAATAATATTGTACTTCGAATAATTTCATTGGATCAATATAATGATACTAATTCATCATAAATAAATCTATTATTTATATATAGGACAGAAATGACTAAAAATTTTATTATATCTTAAGATACTCTAAAAAATAAGTAACCTCACGTTTGAGAGAGTAATTCTATCAAAGCTCGTGGAATTTCTTTATAGTCACTAACAGCATAAAATTTACCTCTTCCAGCGTTAGCAATTTCTCGACATGTCTTTATGCCTTGGTCAGCATCATTTTCTGCAGGCATTCCAATTACATGGAGTTTAGGAAACTTTTTTGCCCAAATAAGTGGATCATCTCCACGGTTATAATTTCCATCAGTTATTAAAATGCCAAAGCGACTTTTTCTATTTTCTTTCATTTTATTTAATTCTTTTATTCCCTTTTCCAAACCAATAGATATATTTGTAAATCCTGCTGCCTCAGAATCTAAAATATCATCAATAATTGTAGCTATAGGTTTTTTCTGATTAATTTTTTTCATAACCATTACTGTAGAATTAAATAACACAATAGCATAATCTTCTTTTTCCATATTGTAAGCTAAAACTGATGTTGTAAGAGCTGCATTTAATAAAAGACGTCCATACATACTTCCACTAGTATCTAATATTAATACTACCTTTCTTTTTTGTCTTTTTCTTTCAATTCCATAAATATCTTTATAATTTAAATTCTTTTTAAAGATTTTTAAGGGATTATGTTGAATAGTTTCGTCAATACTAAATTCTGGCATACCCATTTGATAATAAGGAACAGTTTTTTTGAATTGTCCTCTTATTCCTTTACTTGTTATTTTTAAAGATAATTTTAAAATACTTTGGCGTGCTAAACGTCTAAAAATCGATTTATATTTTTCAGAAATAGGTCGTCTTATGAAAAAATAAACTTCTGGCATAAAATCACCTGCGTCTGTGGCTTTTTCTGAAAAAAATTTAATCCCTTCTTCAGTATCTAATGCATCAGTCGCAGCATATACGTTAGATTTAAGCAATCCCATAAGAGCTTCAAGATTTTTATACTGTATTGCCAAATATGTTAAATCTTTGATTTGTTTATAATCTAAAGTATTAGCTAAATGTTTGTAATAATCAGGTTTTTTCCTTTTTTTCCTGATTATTTCATATTCTAATATTTCCTTATCTGGGCGACTTTCTGTAAGCCTTACATGCAGCCTTTTCTCAATCTCCTCAGAATTTTCCTCAGAGAAATCATTGATTATTGAAAATCTGATTTATTTAAAATAGCTAAAACAATGTTAGTAATAACTTCTTTTTTAGATTGAGTTAATCCATCTTCAATTTCAATTTTATTATGTAGTGCCATTACAGCTGCCTCAACCCAATTTTTACTACTTTTATCGTTATTATACTGATTTATTAGAGTAGCTAGATCTATAGCGCCTCTTATAGAACTACCTCTGCGAATCGATGTGCTATCTCTAGTTACTTGAATAATATTTTGGGAAATAGTTGCGATTTTATTAGCAGTATCACTGTTTAAGTTGGCTTCTTGTGTGATAATTAAAATTTCCTCTTCAGGGTTTTGATAATCCAAGTTAATCCAAATAAATCTATCTTTTAAGGCTTCCCCTAAAACCGTCACTCCTACATGTGCAGCAGGATTTTGTGTTGCTATTACAAAAAAATTATCATGAGCTTCTATTGTTTTTAATTTTGGAATTTCAAGGACTCCTTCATCCAAGGATGTTAATAAAGAGTTTTGTGTACTTTCTGGCATCCTATTTATTTCATTTATAAATAAACATCCGCCATTCATCATTGCTAAGGCTAAAGGCCCATATTTATATGAATCTTCAATATAGCCTTTTGCAATTACTAAGGGTGGTTCAAAGTATCCTACAAGATTATGTGGGAGAAGTTCTTCACTACAATCTACTCTATAGAAATTTGAATCATTGGAACCATAATATTCAGCAATAGCTTTAGCTAACGTAGTTTTACCGACTCCAACGTTTCCCTCCAGTAATATATTTTTACCTACTGCATGAGCTAAAACAGTTTGTCTTAATTCTTCGTTTCTACCAATTATGTTATATTTCTCTTGTATTTCTTTCACGGTAGTGGGTATATCAACCATAATTATAAGAATTAATCATTTCTAAAATAATTTTCTATTAGAAGAGGATTATCTGATTTATTGGATTTTATTAAATCACGTAAAACACTAAGATATTCCATTAAATCATAAAAAAATAAATAGAAAAAATATAATTTAATCTAAAGAAAGTTTAATCTGTTCTTGTTTTTCTAAGTTCATCACAACGATTGAATTCGTTCGTTTCCACAATTTCAATGAAATTAACCCAATTGATATTAGAAGACTTGGATATATAATTATTTCCAATAATGAAGGATTTGCATTATAACCAAATAATGCTTTTAGTAATGATCCTATTATTTCAAGCCATTCGGGTGTTGCTGGATTTCCATCAGGAAATGATTCCGGTAAAATATGTTTAATGTTCCAAACTTCTCCAATAATAGGATTAATGACACCAGCTTCAATGAATTCGTGAACACCATAAGTAATTAAACCCGCAGCAAATAAGATTAGAATGATGTTAGTCGCTTTAAAGAATTTTGATAGATCTATCGTTCTTATACCGAAATAAGTTAATAATCCAATAATAACTGATATCCCTAATCCCATAGTTGATCCTAGGATAATCGTGAGTTGATTAATTGACCCTATAGATGCAGATCCAGATAATAAAAGAACCAATTCAATTCCCTCTCTGATGATAATTATAAATGTCAAAATAGAAATTGAAAATACTTTTTCTCTCTGAATTGACTGTTCAATCTTTTCTTCTAAATTTGCTCGCATCTTTGGGCCTTCTTTACTTACCCATAAAACCAAAGTTACAATCAATATTCCTGATATTACAAAAGTAAAACCCTCAAATATCTGCTCTAATGTCCCTGTGAAACCTCCAAAGACTAAAGAAAAAATAAAGGCAAAGAGTATACTTGTTAAAATTGCTGATATAGCCCCCATATAAACATATCTATTATAAACGCGTTGATTTGTTTTTCTCAAATAAATTAAAATAATAACAACGACTAATGTTGCCTCTAATCCTTCTCTAAAAGCTAAAAATAGTGGAGTAATTAAATCTATATATACAGCCATAATTATATGCTTAAGTTAATTTTACTACGTTAAAGAAATATTAAAAAAATTTAAGTCTTTTAGTTATAACTAATAAAAGTTTGAGATTTTTTTATTTTAAAAATTAAGAATGTAGGGTTCCAACTTTATATTTTTGGATTTAAATAAATTCAACCCCCAGGTACGGGTAATAAAAAAGTAATTTCATCTCCTTCTTTTAAAGAAGTTGATAAAACATGGGGACCATGAATTGGTTTATTATTCACAATTATAGACACATTATTATTAATTGATTTTGTTTTATTATTCCACAATATTTCCTGTATTGGGCTATACTTTTTTAGGATTAATTGGATTAATTCTTCAATTTTATTTTTCTTTACTTCAAATTCCTCAGTATCTTTACCTGTAATCCGTTTAAATTCTGCAAAATAAATGACTTTTACTAGCATTTTTTCAAATCAATGAATCTTAGAATATTTTTAAATATATTTGATATAAAGAAGGCAATTGAGGGATAGGAAAAAATCCTAATACATATAATAAAATAGAAGAAAAACCAAGTATACAGAAAATTATAAAGAGAACATCAATTAATTTGAATTTTATAATTTTTAGATTTGTTCTTTTTTTTTCTATTCCAAAGCAACGATTTTCCATTGAGATTGAAGTAATATGGCCCTTTCTCAGAATTGAAATTAGTGTTGCTACTAATCTCTCAAAAATTAACCTATATGCTTTTTTAACTGAGTTTGCTTTTTCAAGCCCAAACCCTCTTGCTCTTTGAGCTAATGCGATAGTTTTGGCTTCTTGTTCTATTGATGGAATGTATCTAATTCCAACCATTAAAGAAAAACAATACTTATATGGTATTTTCAACCTTATAAGCGAATATAAAAAATCCTTTGGTGATGTGGTGTTAGTAAATACTATTGTAGATGTATATAATATAAGTACAATCATAGATGCTCTTAAAGCATAATATACAGCTAATCTTCTTATTGGTAAAAAAGATAGATTAAAAAGATAAAATATAACAGTATCTTGATTACTTGGAATTGCATTAAAGAAGATATTCAAGATTAAACTGATGATAAGAATGATTATAATGAATTTAAGTTTTCTAAGTAAATTTTTAAGAGAAACATTGCTTAAAAGAGTTAAAAAAATTACAACTATAAATATACACGATAATAAAATCAGACTTCTAATCATAAAAATTATAACTGTAAGCAATAATAAAAAACTAATTTTTGAAATTGGGTTTAATTTATGCATTAATGAGTTTCCTGGAAAAAATGCGAATGTGAATAGTTTATGATCTAGAGTCTTGTTTTTATTTTTCATTTCAGTCTTTTTCCATTCTTTTCTCAATTTCTTCTAATAGTATAATTGGTCCTAAATTTCTATGCTTTTGAAAGTAATTCGTGCTGATATCATAATCCTGTAGAGTACCATCTTTATTTAATTCAATGATTCTTTTAGTATATTTTAGAAGTAAATGATAATCATGTGAAGAAATAATTATTGTTTTTCCTCTTTTATTCTCAATATAGAGAGTCTCGATTAACGAATCTATTGTTCTTTGATCTTGTCCTATAAACGGTTCATCTAATAAAATAATCTCGGGATTATAAATAAAAATAGAACTTAGATTTAATCTGCGTTTCTGCCCCCAGCTTAGGTTATAGGGACTTTTTTGTGAATCTATTTTTCCCACTAAATTAAGGAGCTTAGAAATATAGGTTTCTTTAATATCACTAAGTATTCCAAAATTTTTTGGTCCATATAATAATTCTTCTTCAATTGTAGGTCTAAAAATCATATTTTCAGGATTTTGGAAGATAAATCCAATCGTCTTAGCATATTCAAATTGATCAATCTCCTCTAAATTCTTATTATTGAAGAAAATTTGTCCTGAAGTTGGTTCATACAAATTAGCAAGGAGATATAGCAACGTTGTTTTTCCTGAACCATTTGGGCCAACTAACCCAATAAAGTCTCCTCTATTTATTTTTAGATTCAAGTTTTTTAGAGCTATGATTCCGCTATTAGGATATTTAAAGGTGAGATTTTTAGTCTCTAATATTCCATTAAATTCATCCGGGATGACACTATTTCTGTTTTTTATATCTTTTAATGACTTAATATATATATCTTTAAATTCTATTAATTCCTCAAACTTATCATATTTTTGTAGAGCTTTTGGGTTGATTTCCCTATCTATAACAATTTTATGCAATTTTTCTAAATCTTCTTTATCTAAATCTGGAATAATATCTATTAATTCTTGAAAAGTTGTAGGGTAATTTATAAACGCCCCATTTCTTTTTATTTTAACAAATTCATGAAATATATCAATAATCCATGGAATCCTAATATTATTATTGTTTAATTCTTCAAATTTCTGAGTGAATATTCCATTAATATCTCCTTCTAATGATATTTTACCTTGATCATCTAAAATTATTAACTTATCTGCAATATCCATTACTCTTGATAATCTATGCTCAATAATCACTAATGTTAAAGGAAATTTTTTTGATTCAATTAATGATTTCAACCTATTTAACAAGAGACTTTCTGATCGCTGATCTAAAAAAGCAATTGGTTCGTCAAGGATTAGAATCTTTGGATTCATAACTAGAAATGAGCTTAGTATTACAAGCTGTTTTTGTCCACCACTAAGCTGTTCGATATCTCGCTCTAACAAATGATTAATCCCCATCAAGTTTGAAACGTTATTAATTCTTTCTTCAATTACATCACGAGGGAGATTTAAGTTTTCAAGACCAAACCCGATTTCGTCACGTACATTGAAGGTTATTAATTGATCATTAGGATTCTGCTTGACCAAACCTACCAATTTTGATAAATCTGAAAATTCATAATCCAAAACATTTTTTCCAAATACTTTAACATGTCCTTTAACTAGTCCTTTTTGGCGCCAAGGGATGATACCATTAATTGCATAAGATAATGTAGATTTTCCACTTCCACTTGGTCCAGCTAATATTAAAACTTCTCCTTCTTTTAATTTAAAGGAAATATTGGAAATTGCAGGTTTTTGATTTTTATCGTTTCCGTAGATAAAAGAGAAATCATTGAATTCTAGGGCAATAATGCTATTAGTATTGAAGCTTAACACCTCCTATTAGAAGGTTGTTGGAACCCCAGCTTTGATTATATAATTTTTTGTAGTTCTACCTAATAATCCCGTAATTAATATTCCAGAAATAAACGCAAACATAAAAGCTAAAACCCATAGAACCCAATGTAAATACCAACGTTGATTAATAATCCAGAAAAAAGGAGCTTGAAAAAAGTTACCAAATCCACCCGCAATACCCCATCCAAGTTTTGTATCTCCTTCTCCAATCTTTTCCATAAATAAAAAACCAATTATTAAAAAGAAACCCTCCATCAAGTTTACAAGAATAATTAAAATACCCCAAACATCACCAAACAAAAACTCTAATATGCCCTTACTAAGCATTGTTAATAATATCGTCGATTTCTTTCTAGTCAATCCATAGACAATTGCTGCCCAAATAACATGATGACCACTTACTAATTGAGTTCCTCCAGTTAAAGGGTACCAAATCTTTATTAATAAATCAAATGGAATTAAACTAGAGATTATTCCACCCATTACACCTATAATAGTTGAATAAAGAAGATCTAATAGATTTAATCCTTTAATTTTGTCATGTAAATATCCTGATGGTTTATAATTGTCTTCAGAATTTGATTCATTTATGTTTATATCTTCAATTTTCATTTTTACCGTATTTTACTATTCATTGAATTAATATGGTTTTTAGATATTTTATAGCATAATGGGTATTAGCTTTATCAGGAATTAATTCAAGATCCACGATACTTCTAAGTGGTCCATCAAAATATATAGGATCTCCGTCTTTTTCATAGGCTAAAATTATTTGATCTGTATTATTTTCTGCAAGAGTCAAAGGTAAATAGGTTTCAGCCCAGTACCCATCTCCTCCTATAAAAAGGAAGTTAGATGCATCTTCATTTAAAATATTCTCCGTTTCAAAAATGCTCCATAATGACGCACCAGAATATATTTCATCAAATTCACTCCCAATAGCATTTACAAAATGAAAGGTTCTATCTATTACTTGTTCATATTTATCAGATTTAATATCAGAGACAGACAATTGTAGTTCTCGATTAACATTTCCTTTAATTGTAAGCACTATGGTATCTTCCCCACCATAAATAGTCCTTAAATTGTAGAATGGATCAATATCTAATATTATAAATGCATATAGACTTAACCAAAAAACCGACATACCAATTATTATTCCTGAAACCATTATGTAGAAATTTCTTCTTTCCATATTGTAAGTAAACTTCTTTTGTTTATTCAATAGATTTATATTATGATATTTTAAAAAAAAATAATTTGCTTTTATTTATAGGTAAAATCCTGACGGTATTGGTCCTGTGTATGAAGTAATTTCTATCCTAACAACATGTGAAAGATACACATTCCTAGGCCTTCCTGGAATGATCACGTAAAAGGGACCCCGATTATAACCGCACAACCGTCTATCTGGCCATATAGGATCTATTATACCTTGCCCCGTTTCTCCCAACTCCTGATCTGCATAGACTAAAGCCATTAGCAAATCGCTTTTATGCATTGGAACCATTGTTGCATTAATTAAATCTGCAGTTGTGTTTAAGTCTCCATTTGCCCATTGAGGATAGGGAGGAGTAATTCCTTCTTCTATATGTGTATTATTGTATCTTAGTTCTTTCTTCTCTGGATTAAATGGGTATGGATTAGCCCAGTCATCAGCAGACCAAAATCTAACAGTGTAATTTTTACCCACTGCTGGGGTATGGGATATGATTTCTGAAATGTTTCTACCCCAGTAATGCCTATGAAAATCCCACCAGTCATCTCTATCATAATGGTATTCGTCATCATATTGATTTAATCTCATATTACTTTCATCAATTATATATTCCACAGTTCCATCTACTACAACTTCAACAGTCCAATTACTCATTACTTCAACTTGAGTAAGATCATATATAACTGAGGGGTATTGTTTTCCAATAAATGTAAAATTACCCCAATTTGGAGCTAAAGGAGATTCTCCAAGCCATTCTTTATTTGCCGCAATCGCTACAATAATTGGATCTCTATATGCATGATACATCCTTGAAATTATATCACCTGTTGTTAATTCTAAAGTATGTCCATAACTTGAAGTAATTGTTAAATCCCACCCAAAAGCAGTATCATATTTCTCTAAAATATCTAATAAATCCACACCAGTTATGTAAAACCCGGATGCGGGGTCAAGAAAAGTGTAAGGATATATAATGTCTTTGTATTCATTAATTCCAGGTCCTCCTGCTTCTTGTTCTTCTATAGCTAAAGCAACACCATCTAATATATCTTTCAAGGTTATTTTAATTGAAGCCCCAGTTTGATTGTATATCATGAAATAAGACGCATTTGGAGCAGTACTCCAGTCATCTGGTAAGCCTAATAGGTTTGTAGGTCCTTCTGAAGGTGGACCAAAGATATCAGGTCCAGCAATTATTAAATATCCTAGTCCACCAGATATACCCACTATTCCTATAAGCAAAATACCAATTAAAGTATCTTTTTTATCCATTTTTTTTTCGATTTTATATTTTATTTACGATAGGTCTACATGAACATATCGATATTATAATAGAAAATTCTTCAATATTAAAAAAGTTTTACTCACAAATCTGAAGACTTACTATTCTACCAAAAAAAAAAAGAAACAATAAAAATTCTAATTTTAAATAATTTTAATTTTTGTCCCTTTAGCTTTCTTGCTCCCTAATTTTGAACTTTTTGAAGAAGATCTGTTGCCCAATTTGCTGCACTTTTTTTAGAATTTTCAGTGCTTTGCTTTTTTGGGGCTTTAAAACGAATCTCACCTAGTATGTTGGCGTTTTTTAGAGCTTTTTTAAACTTATTCATAGCTCTTACTCCATCTCCGTCACTACATGTCCAGAGTGCTACGTGTTTTCCTGAAAGATCAAACTTAGATAAAAATGAATGGATCGGTGGAGTATATGTCCAAGCCCAAACTGGCGTTCCCAATATTATCAGATCATACTCAAGAGGGTTTATATCAAATGGTTTAAGTTTTGGTTTTATTTTCATTGTGGCTTGGTAACCTCCCCAAAAGTATTTCGAACCTCCATCAGCATCTAATTCTTTCACTGGCTTTAACTCAAGAATATCTGAGTTTATTGACTTTGCTATCTCTTCAGCAATCAATTTTGTGTTTCCCGTGAGAGAGTAGTAAACGACTAAGACTTTTTTCATTATTTTTTTTCATCTCTTCTTATTAATCCTTAGTTATATAGTTATAATTTAACATTCTTCAATTATTTGATGATTTTCTAAAATATCCCTTTTAATACAATAAAAAAATAAAATTGTGTTGAATCTATTAAGATTAAATATAATTAGCTAGAATGAATATAATTTCATTCTAGCATAATTATACAAAATATGAATATTGGTTAGAGTGATTTCAACAAACATGAATCTTAGAACTA
>JAEOTW010000123.1 GCA_016839655.1 Promethearchaeota archaeon
CAAACCAGAATTGGGATACTTCAGTTGCTGGACAAAAGTATTATCATTTAAGTACAAATGCTTTGGGTCTATTAACATTATTAGAATTTTGGGTCGAATCAGGCATGTCAAATGATTCAGATTATTATCAAAATGCAATTGATCTTTATAATAGTCTTGAATTTTTGTTTGATAGTGGGCTTTATAAAAAAATTGCTACTCCCGGATGGAGTAGCACATTTGACCATACAAAAGATCTTAAAGATAATGCTTTGATGATGAGTGCTTGTTTGAAGTTATTCGAAGTTACAGGAAATATAGACTATTATAATAGGGCATTAGAAATATACAATTCGATTGAAAATGATCTATATGATCCTACTAATAAAGCATATGATTTCACTTTAACAGATACAGCAAAATCTTTTCACTCAAATCTTAAATTAAGTGAGACATATTTAGATGCGTTCATGATCTATAATAGTACAGTATTAAACTCAGTTTATAATGTATCGGGAGAAGTGCCTAATTTTATTTTTAACCAAGATACTATGAACATAACTTCAGTCTATTCATTTAAAAAAATAGGACAATTCTTCAATCCAAATAATGGCTCTTATGGAAGATATATTATAAAATATGATATTACAGACTTCACAATTAATTATATCTTTAAATACCCAAATGGAACTTACTTCTATGAATTCGAAGATTTCATTGGGGATCCTGATACTTCTTATACCCTTTTATATGATATAACGGAAGCACTCCCGATAAATGATGATTACTATATTCACTTGTGGGCAAATACAACATATTTTAAATTAACAGATACAGTTAAGTTATTTAATGTTACTTCTGGATTAATTAGTGATTCAATCAAAGGTGTACCACGAATTTTATATAGTGGACCAATCGTAAATCTATCAATGTATATTAACTATACCCGCAACGAAGATTCAACACTAACAGCTTCCTTAGTAGGGCAAGATATTGTCAATTATCCTTCACAAGAGATTAATTTTACAGTTTCTCAACAAATTCAAATCAGTTTTAACCTTACAGCTAGATTTGGTGCAAAGCCAGGAAACAGTGAAATATACTTTAGGATACAAAAAGGTAATATAATATATTTAGAGATTTTAAGGATAATAGAAATTGGATATTCATTTGATTATAGCAACTTTCTGTATCAAAATACTGTTGTTAAGGGGGATAATATGTTATTATCCATGACATTGAAAAATTTTCTCCCAAATGCAACCCAATCGTTAAATGTGAGTATTAAAGGGATTACAGAAGAATCTATTGAGGACTATATACAAGAGGAAACATTAAGTGAAAATGAAATGAGAACGGTATTATATTATATAAGAACTCTGGATACTATATCAAATAATACAATTACATTAAAAATGGAAATTTCTATTAATACTACAATATTTTACACGAGAATCTTCAATGTTGAAATCGTACCAAAATTTGAAATCATAAGTGCTACTTTTCCTGATACAATAACCCAAGGAGATTCGGCTTATTTAATTATTATAATCCAAAACAATCAAGAAAATACTGAAGAATTTTCATTATATATTAATAACGTAAAACAAATAACTAATATTGACCAACTCATTACTGGAGAAAACGTAGTTACAACAACTATAATACCCACTATTAATCCATATGAATTTGGGGTAAAGAAATATAGAGTTGAATTAAAGGATAGTGAAAATACCGATATTGCTCTACTTTATTTTGAAGTATCTTTAGAATTGTCAAACTTAAATCTCATATTATTCTATATTTTACCCATCTTAGCACCAATTGGAATTGTTTTGTATTTTAAAAATAAACATATTAAATATAAGAAATTAAGAAGATGAGGATATTTTGGTAACAAGACGAATTCAAAAAAGAGTTATATTTTTTTTCATACTTACAGGATTTATATTAAGTTTTGCAAGCATTTCACTAAATAATTCACATTTGATAAATAATACTCCAGATAACGAACCATTAACACCTGAATTAGCAGCTCAACCTACTCCTCTACCATATTGGGCTATAACCCGAAACACCACCAGAGTATATCGGTTGTTTGATACAGTTAATATTACTATAAATACTTTTGATTTCCCTGATGCAGATTATGCAAAAATGCAAATTTCATTTAGTAATGGATCATCTAAATTGTTCGACATGGTAAATGTAGCTACTAATAGATTCAATTATAAATATTGCCCAAATTACAATGCCCCGTTAGGGTTTCAAAATGTTAGTTTCCTAATTTACAATGTGACTCATCAATTAGTAAATACCCATACGACTTATACAAATTTTACAATCCTTACAAATTATATGGTAAATCTAAATAGTTCTCAGTATTATATTGAAGATACATTATATGCAGAAATACTTGTAAGTAATTTTAGTTCATATGATTTTACTTGGAATACAACTATTGTTGATAGTCTTGAAATATCAAATCAAAATGATATTATAAATTTTGATAGAAACACGATTCAATTCACAGTTCCGTTATTAAATGATACTTTTGGAAAGAATAAATTCTATTATATCCAATTGAATATGACTGATAGACTTTCAGGGAGAAGAGAAACAGCATATTTTCCTTTTTACGTAAGAAATAATAAGCCACTTATAAGTTCAAGTATAAATCTTTCTCCTGAAGAAGTATTTAGAACAGAGGATTTTACAATCTCATTTAATACCACTGATATAGAAAGTTATTCAGAAGATTTAATACCTTGGATGTATATTTATGATGCTGAAGGTGAATTAGTAATTCAAAATAGAATTGAGTTTGATAGTAATAACCTATTCTCAGAAACCTTTAATATTCCTGCAAATAGACCTATAGGTAAATATAGAGTTAATGTTACATTAACTGACCCACACGGCGGATTTTCAATAAAATCAACTTATCTTATTGTTAAAAATAATGCTCCTGAAATACACTCTTATACAATTAATGGATTAAACATGGATGAAGCAATTTCGGTATTCTATGGCAGAAATTTAGTTTTTTCTTTTAATGTGTCTGATGTTGAAGGATTAGCATACGTAAAAGTAGCCCTATTAAATGCGAATGATGAATGGTTTAATATTACACGAGCTTATATCGGAGAAAACACTGAAATTACTATTAGAACCTTTGATTTAATTGATGGGATTTGGTATGTATACCTATACGTCATAGATTCAGATGGTGCTGTTGTTAGTCTTACTGATGACTATAGTAAAGCTCCTCAAGCAATTCGGATAATCCCAGATGTTATAAGTTATTATTTACCATGGATCTTAATTTTTGGAGGAGTAAGTCTAGGACTCCTATTGGGTATAGTTGCTACATATAGCTATTTCAAATCAAGAAGTGAAGTTCAAAGAATTACACCTAAAAAGAAAGAAATAACTGACAGAAAACCAGTAACAAAGAAAAAAATTAAAGGAAAACCTAGTAAAGAGGAACCTGAGAAGAAAGAAATTGAAGAAGTAACACCAGAGAAAGAAAAAGATAAAGAGGATATGCCTCAAAGAAAAATAAAAAGAAAGTTATAAATTCTTGTTTAATCTCTTTTTTTATTTTATTAACTTAAAATATCTTTCAAAAAATATTGAAATTTACCAAGTGTTCCACCATAATTACCAGCAGATATACGATTTATACCTGGAACCTTTACTGCGGCTTCGATCCCTAATTTTATAGCTTTTTTAATAGCTTCTTCATTAGCGCCATCAAGAACAATTTCATAAACACAATTGTCTTCCTCTTTTAATTCTGAATCCTCTATTTTGGCTTTTAATGTAGGGCAGAATTTTTCGTTCGTAGAAGCTCGCATGAATTCATACTTTGAACCAACCTTTGATCCAGAACGTACAATTCCACCTGGAAATGGCGCAATTACATTAGGAATATCTTTAATTGCCTTGATTGCCTTTTCAGCGGCTTCCAAAGCTGAATCTTGGTCTTTTCCAATAATTAAAAAATTTCCACCAGCTATGCCTTTTCCTACCTTAAAAGAGTTTTGAACGATAAATTCCCCCTCCATAACTGGAATCTTAAATGCTTCAAAGGGATAAACACCCTCAAGTTTTTCTTGGAATCCGTCACCAAAAAATTTTAAATTATTACCCGATTTAACTTCAAATTCTTTTGAACGATCAAGAGAGTCATTTAAAGCATCAAAACACGCTGTTGTAGGGCAAGTTAGAATACATTCACCAATTCGATGCGTTAAAACCATGCTCATCTCATCTTTTTTGTTTTTAAAAAACATTAATATTACACCTGGACGATTATCAGGTGTATTTTCTTCAGGGACAAATATATCAATTCCTGCTTCAGCATCACAACCAATTGTTGATGTACCATAACCTGTTGCTTCCTGGCCTGCTATTGAAGCCCATTTCATATTCTTTGCCGTCACTAAGACTCTCGCAAAAACTGCTCCAAAAGCTTCACAAAAAGTATCTTCAATCTCCACTCCATTTATCTCCATTTTAATAACTCCACCTTAAATTTGTAATTTTTCTTTTTTTTTATTTATGTATTTACTAATAGAGTTCCTTGTTTTATAAAATTTAAAATAAAAAATAAAAACATTGAAAAATTGATAGGAATTATCTTTAAAATTTAATTTTGAAATTATAAATAAGAATGTGAAAGATGAGTGAAAAAGTGCTTAAGATTGGAATATTAAAGAATGGAACTATTGGATCCTCTTTACTTCTCGCTTTTTTAATGGATGAACGTGCTGAATCTACGAGAATTAATGTTTATGAGGTAACTTCTGGTGCGAAAATGCATCCTCCAGAAATCTGCACAAGAACTATGGAAGAATTATTAAAGTGGGGGCCTGAATTAATAATCATGTCAAGTCCAAACGCAGCTTTACCGGGACCAAAAGCAGCGAGAGAGATGGCAGGAAATATTCCTACAGTAGTTATATCTGATTCCCCTGCTAAGAAAGCAGTTGATGAGATTAAAGAGAAAAAAATGGGCTATATTCTAGTAAATTCTGATAGTATGATTGGAGCACGTCGACCTTTTCTTGATCCAATTGAAATGAGTATCTTCAATTCAGATCTATTAAAGGTCCTAGCAATTACTGGTGCCCTTCAAGTAATAGCAGAAGAATTAAATAAAGTTATAATGGATATGCTTGAGGGTAGAACTCCAACTCTACCGCAAATAATTATTGATGCAAAGATAGCAGCAGAAGCAGCTAATTTTTCTAATCCATATGCAAAAGCTAAAGCGATAGCTGCTTTTGAACTTGCTGCATCCGTATCTAAAGTCACTGGGAAAGCTTGTTTCCAATTAAAGGAAAGATCAGAATATATGCCACTTTTAGCTGCAGCTCATGAAATGATGAGAACAGCTGCTCTTATGTGTGATGAAGCACGAGAAATTGAGAAATTTAATGATTCAGTAATTAGAAGACCCCATCATGCTAAACAACATTTCCTTAGTAAAATTGGTTTACATGATAAGGAACAATAATTAAAAGAAATTCTACTATATTTTTTTAAAATCTACTTTTTTATTTTATCCTATTTAAGTTAAAAATCAGAAGTTTTTAAATAAAGTTTTAAATTTTTGAACGATTCACCGGTTAACGCGTTCATTACACTTGAAAATACTTCTGGCTGTTTGTTTCTTGTTACAGCCATTAAAACCGCTCCATTATTAACTTCTTTTACTAGAATCCAACAATTATCCGATTCATAAACTACTGTAGATAAAGATAAAGGAGATAGATTTGCATTTTTCTGGAGTTCCATAATTTGTTGATAAATAGTATAAATATTAGAATCTAAAGTACCAATTTCAAATTTCATAAACTTTAATGGTTTTGATTCGAATTTACCAAATGTGGAAGAAATTAATAATCCATCTGGTTGATTGAACAATAGGTATTCTGATAAAGTATTTATCTTTAATTCATCCAATAAATGACGAATTTTTCCTAAACGTTGCATAGACAAAGTATTCTTTTGAATTTCATAATCAAGAATCTCAATTAATCTATGTTGAGCACTCCCTTCTTTAACAGAGACAGGAGTAAATGAAAGTTTTGATAGAAAGCCATCATTTATATCTTTTATCAATATATTATAGAATTCATCCTCCTTTGATTCTTTTAGATCAATTTTGTTTAATAACACATAGACCATACTAATCTTAGGAGAGAATTCAAGGATATATGTCAAAAATTTATCAAAAATATCTCGCACTTCTGGATCGATTGCAGCAGAATCAACCATAAAAACTGCAGTAGTTGCCTCTGAAAATATTAATTCTCGTTGTGATTCTGAGAAATAACGCTCCATATATCGTTCTTGACCTCCAAGGTCCCAAACGTTAAGCTCCATTATACCACGGAATATAAAATTCTCTCGAGAAACACCTTTAGTAGGTTTCAAATTTAAAACCTTCATAAAATTGTATCCGAGACAGGTTGTTCGCATTAGTGATGTCTTACCTGCTCCAGCTGGGCCAAAAAGCAAAATTTTCAAGGTTGATAACTCCTATCTGTAATCAATTTGATTTTTTTTTTTCTTTATCTTCAATATATTTCTTATACTTTAATTTTTATTTAATTTTTTCTAATTATTAATAGTAAATTTGTTTTTGATGGGAATTGAATTTATTTCTAATTAATCATTTTTAATTATCATTTTTAATTATCAATTTTAAGTAATTTTATCTTATGTCTAAAACAATAAAATGATTTAATATGAATTTAGAGGATTATATTAGGAATGTCCCTAATTTCCCCGTGGAGGGAATTCAGTTTAAAGATATTACAACACTAGCCAAATTACACTCACCGTTTAAAGAATCCTGTGATAGAATTATAAATTACTATAAAAAAAAGGGAATTACCAAGGTAGCAGCCATTGAAGCACGAGGTTATGTATGGGGTGGTGTAATAGCATATCAACTAGGTGCTGGATTTGTTTTAATAAGAAAACCGGGAAAATTACCATACAAAACTCTAAAAGAAACATATGAACTTGAGTATGGCACAGATACTATTGAAATGCACATTGATGCAATTGAAGAGGGAGATAAAGTATTGGTTTTTGACGATTTATTAGCCACGGGAGGTACCGCTAAGGCAGCATGTAATCTAGTAGAGAAAGCGGGGGGAAATGTAATAGGAATAGCGTTTGTAATTGAATTAACAGGTAGTTTACATGGTAGAGAAAAATTAGAAGGCTATGATATTCTCTCTTTAATAGACATTCCAGTTGAGGAATAGTACCAATTATCTCAACACAAATAAACCGTGTTATTTTTAATTTAATTAAAATTTTTTTATATTCTTTCTAATTCTGGTGGAATATAGTCAAATGTATTAAAAAACCGTTTTCTTACCAAATCAATATTAATATTGTGAGTTTGAGCCCCTGTCGTTTCAACTACAAATGATCCCATTATAGCCCCTAACCGACATGAATCCAATAAAGTCATATTTATAGTCAAACCAGTCAGTATTCCAGCACGATACCCGTCTCCTGCCCCAGTCGTATCCTCGATTTTATCGGGTTTAGCAATAGGAACATCAACTTTATAAATTTTACCATTCTCATCTTTATACATTAATTTAGATCCTTCAGATCCCTGTGTTTTAATAATTGCCTTAATGTATTCAAGAATTTTCTCTTCAGTTAACCCGGTTTTCTCTATTATTTGACCGATTTCATGGCTATTACCAATTAATATTTCTGATTTCTTAATCACTTCTATTAAATTATCTTTATTGAAAAGCGGTGTTACTTGACCAGGATCAAATACTGTGGGAATTTCTAAAACCATTAATTGATCTGCAAAATTAACCATAGCCTCAACACTCTGGGTTGAATTAATTGCATAAATAAACTCTTCTGGATTTGAAATTTTTTCTTTTAAATCAATATCCTTACATTTATCTAAAGCCCCGCCATGAAAAATTATCATTTGATTAGCTTTAATATCATTAACTATGTAACAAGCAGCGGTGAAAAGATCTTCATGTACATCAACAAGTAACTCAACATTTTTAAATTGTTTTATATGATCCTTATACCCTAATCTCTCAAAATCATCTCCTACCGAACCAAATAAAGAAACTTTTGCAATATTTAAAAGTCCTAAGTTATACGCAATATTACCAGCAGTTCCTCCAAAAAATTGATAACGACTGTCTGCTGTAACAGTACTTTGATATTCTTGTTTATCATGATTGATAGATACTGCATTAATGAAATTCTCTTTAAATCCCATGATATAGTCATATGCCAATGATCCAAGAACTAGAACTTTATTTTTTACCATGAAATATTAAATTAAATTTATGAAATATATTTTACACTAATATAGAAAATATCTAAACTCAATTTCTAATCAATGAATAAGTTAATAACAAAAAATTTATAAAATTTTTAATTTAATACTTTAAAAACTAATTAAATTCATATTCTAAAAGGTGAATATTATAATTAAAATAGGAATAATTGGTGGTTCTGGATTAGATAACCCCGATATTTTGAAGAACGCTATTGATATAAATGTTGAAACACCATATGGTAAACCTAGCTCCCCCTTAAAAGTTGGAAAAATTAATGATGTTGATGTTGCACTCATAGCTAGACATGGAAGAGAGCATACTATTCCTCCTACACAGGTAAATTATAGAGCTAATATACAAGCATTAAAAGATCAAGGATGTTCTCATATACTCGCTACAACTGCCTGTGGGAGTTTAAGAGAGGAAATAGAAAGAGGGGATTTGGTGATTCTTGATCAATTTATTGATTTCACTCGTCTTAGAAAGGTTTCTTTCTTTGAAGAATTTGCATCTGGAGATATGAAGCATACGCCAATGGCAGATCCTTATTCAGAAGATTTAAGAAAAATATTGATTGAAACTGCTAAAGAGCTGAATCTTAAATATCATGAAACTGGAACAGTAGTTACAATTGAAGGTCCAAGATTTTCTACAAGAGCAGAATCACATATGTTCCGGATATGGGGTGCAGATGTAATAAATATGAGTATTGCTCCTGAAACTATTTTAGCAAACGAATTAGATATTCCTTATGCTGCTGTTGCAATGTCTACAGATTATGATTGTTGGAAAGAAGATGAAGCTCCAGTTACATGGGAAGAGATCTTAGACATTTTTGGCAAAAACGTTAATAATGTTATAGCTTTACTAACATATTCCATTCCTAAAATTAGATAGTTTTTACATTTCTACCTAACTTTATTCCTTTTTTTTTCCTTCTTACATTAATAAATTAGATATGAAATATTTCTTGTTTTTGAGAATTTCAAAAAAGTTGATATTTCTTAGTTGTTTTTTTAATATAATATTTTTTATGATAATTAGAGCTTTTTTTTAAATATGACAAAAATATCCTTTTTAGGAAGTTGTAGAGAAATTGGTCGGTCAAGTATTCTAATTGAATCAAAAAGTGGATCGAAATGCATATTAGATTATGGTATAGGATTCAATAGTGATAACAGATTACCCCTTGAACCAGACTTTTCCAACCTAAAATCAATTGCTCTGACTCATAGTCATGTTGATCATTCAGGAGCACTACCATATATATATAAAAAAAGTAAAGTTCCATTCTATACAAATTCAATTTCTCTTGAAATTACTGAACTTTTAATAAGAGACATGATAAAAATTTCTAAATATCCATATCCCTTTGGTTTCAGGGAATTAGACCATTTAAGACAAAATGCCTATTTCTTGAAGAACGGTACTCGCCAAAGGATAGATGACAATTTTTATATGACATTTTATGATGCTGGTCATATTCCCGGAAGTGTTTCAATTTTAATTGAAGTTGACAATAAGCGGATACTTTATTCTGGAGATATTAATACTCAAAACACAAATTTAATCACTCCTGCAAATTATAAGGAGGTACCCGAATTAGATGTGTTAATAATCGAATCTACGTATGCTTTAAGAGAACACCCCCCTAGAAAAACACTTGAGGAAAAATTTATAGAGAAAGTTATTGATATAACTGAGAATGGCGGGAAAGTATTAATTCCTGCTTTTGGAGTAGCACGTTCACAAGAAGCGCTTTTAATTTTAGAAAAATACGATTATACTGGTAATATTTTTATTGATGGATTAGCTAGAAAAGTATCAAATATCTATTTAAAATATCCTGAGTATATTAAAGACATAAAATCTTTTAAGAAAATGGTAAAAAAGGCTGAATTCATTTCAAGGAAAAAGGATAGGGTTCATGTGAAAAAATCAAAGGGTGTTATTATATCCCCCTCTGGTATGCTTAAAGGGGGTGCGGCTATAGACTATATAGAAACAATTTTAAATGATCCATTATCTGCAATCTATTTGGTAGGATACCAGGTCGAAGGAAGTCCTGGAAGGGGTTTATTAGATAATGGAATTTTTGAATTTAAAGAATCAGAGAGGAAAAAAAATATTTTTAATAGTCTTCAAATCGAAGCGAAATGCGATTACGATTATTTTGATTTTTCAAGCCATGCCGATAGTATGCATCTTTTTGAATATGTAGATAGTTTAAAATTTCGTAATAAGAATCAAAAAAATGTATTTTGTATTCATGGTGACAATAAATCAACTACTACTTTTGCAAAGGAATTGGTGAAAAAAGGCTATAATTCAGTTGCTCCGGAAATTGGAGAAATTTATAAAATATAGGTTTTCAACTTTCCATAAAATTAATTAATTTCCGTATAATTGCTTTCGAATTACTGTATTACAATTTTCCAAATAATCATCAACTTTATCTACAGGTATTTTTGTCCCTGCGGCAGGAGGATGTCCTCCACCTAATACATCTAATCCCGTTTGTTTACAAGCTTCTCTAATTGCTTTTGAAAGATTTACACCTTTATTTACAATCATTTTATGAGCTCTGCCAGAAACCTTAAAAACGTTCTCATCTTCTCTTTTGGCTAGACCAAATATTGGTTTTGTTTTATTGAAGCCTTCACTATTTTCAAATACTATCATTGAAGCAATTGTTCCAACCATAGTATCAGGAATAACATCTTCGGCGAAAAAATATTGAATATATTCTTTTTGTTGAATTTTATTATTTTCTTTAATCCATACTAAACTCTTTAATAAAGTTTTTTTGTAATTTGAAAGAATTTCGTGAGATTTTTGATAAGAGACCGTTCTATCTCCCATAGCTATAGCTATGCCCAAAGAACCATGATTTAATCTACCACAAGCATTTAAAAGATTGGAAAACTCTCCAGCATCATATAAATCGGTACCAACAGATTCATTTTTTAAAAGAAACCTATTTATAATTAATTTTTCAATAATTTCACTTGGTTCAATATCTAGTTTTAAAGAGCCATACTCAATAATAGCGGAAGAAATTTTCTGTTTCTCATCTTTATTAAGCTCAATTAGAGATTTTATATTACCTTTTGGATTTTCCATTAATATCCCTAAAGTTTTTAAAAATATTAAAGTTCTATTTACATCACCAGTTAACCCAGGCAAATTTATTTCATTAGAATATGCAATTGCTTCATTTAATGGTTTAATTGAAGAAAAATTCAAATCACTCTTAACTTCAATTAAACCTAAATTCTTAGCATCTTCTAAAATAATTGAGTTTAAACCTATAAATGATTTATTTGGTCCTTGGTTTTGGATATCCCCAATAGCACCGATAATTGCATTGCAAGATAAGTCCATATTATCTTTATTTAAATTTTTAGCAAAAAAATAACATAAACCTGCCCCAGATACCTCTAAACTCCCATCAAATCCAAAAAAATAAGGATTTATTTGCCACTGATATGTTTTACTATATATTTCATTAAGTAAATCAGTTTCGTCTTTAGTGGATATATTTTGGGGAAGATGATGATCTAATATAATAAATGATTTAAAATTCTCTTTCAATAACAATTCTTTTTGGAGTTCTTGGTATTGTCCACTGCCAAAGTCGGTGAAAAATAGAAATTTATTAAAGCTTTTTACATCCTTTGAAATATTTAAAATAATTTCTTTTTCTAATTGCTTTAAAATAGTAATTTGAAAAGGAAGTTTTTCTCGAATGAAAGCTTTGCCTAGGATAGCTCCTCCACTTAATCCATCAGCATCTAAATGAGTATATATATGAATAGATGAATTATTTTTCTTAATAAAGTCAATAAAGTTATTTTTTACAAGATTTATAGCGTCAGTGAATTTATCAAATTTATTCTTCAAGTTCTTCATGTTATGTAGAAGTAGCAAAATTAATAATATATTATATTAAATTATCAAATTAATAATAAATACTCAATTAAAAAAGTAAATTTAATAAAGTGAAAATAAGTGCATCATATCAAAATAAATGAATTATGTAGGCGGATTGTTGATAATATTATAGAAAATAAAGATCAATATAAAGCAAAGGTTCATAAATTAGATAATGGGTCAATTGTCCTTGATATGTCTAATGCATCATGGATTGGAGGAAAACTAGTTGGAGAAATTTGTATGGGGGGTTTAGGATCAATTGAATTTTCATCTTATAATATTGATGGTCATTTCGTCCCTAGTGTTAATGTATATACCTCAGAACCAATAGTTTCATGTATGGCTTCTCAATTAGCAGGATGGAATGTAAAATTAAAAAAAGAAGTTGAAAAAGATGGGCAGTTAAAGAAAAAGGTAGTCTTTCAATCCTTAGGATCTGGACCTGCTCGTGCTAAAAGTAAAGTAGAGAAGATATTTGACGAATTAGATTATACTGATGATTCAAAATGTGCTGTTATTGTTTTCGAGACTCCTAAATTACCAAATGAAGAAGTAATGGATATTGTAGCCAGAAAATGTGGTGTTGAATCAACTGCAACTTACGCAGTTTTTGCTCCAACAGCCTGTTTGGTAGGTTCGATACAAGTGGCAGCAAGAATTGTAGAAACAGGAATCCATAAATTACATGAAATTAAATTTCCAATTAATGTAATTAATGATGGTTTTGGAACTGCTACAATTGCACCTATTGCTAAAGATGATCTTGGTGCCATGGGGCGTACAAACGATTCAATAAGCGCAGCTGGGCTAACTTATTATAATATTACAGTTGAAAAAGATAGAGAAGATGAAATATTTGAACTAATTAAAAAAGCCCCCGCCAATACATCACCTAGTTATGGGAAACCATTCTTGGAGACTTTTAAAGCAGCAGATTATAACTTTTACGACATAGATCCTGGATTATTTGCTCCCGCTGTATATACCATAACAAATAATATAACAGGCAATTGCATAACTGTTGGAAGTGTAAATAATGACCTTCTAAAACAATCATATGGATTAAAATGAGGATAGGGAAAAAGTTTAATAATCTTATTTACCTAATAATTTTTTTACGATATTTAGAAAAAAGAACTACATATTCATTAGTTCTGCTTCATACTTAATAATATCATCATTAGAAATATCCCTATCAAATTTTATTTTTTGTTGAATTCCTAAATACGCACAAGCAAGTTTAGCAGCTGCAGCTACTTCTGCTTTTTTTAAAGTAATTGAATATTCATCTTGTTGAATTTGATCTTCTTGATAAAGATTTTCTTGATAATTTTTATCTTGGACTCTAAGAGCTCGCTCATTTTTCATTTTATATAGCAATGAAGCCATTTTATTTGCGACTTTGAATGGTAATTGATTTTTAACTACAAGTCGAATAATATTATTAACATCAAAGTAATTAAGTGTTTCAAATTTAGCCCTCAGAAAGCTTTTAAGATTTTCAGAATTTCTCTCACATTCAATTTCCATCCAATCATGGATAGCAAGCTTCCTTCTAAAAAATATTAGTTCCCAATCAATACCTATTTCCTTTAATAATTCAAATATCAAATCATCATTGGATTTCCTTGATTCTATTATTAAGTAAAGCTGAAGTCCATAATATTTATGTTCTTGTTGAAGAAAAAATCCTCGTTGTTGCATAGAAGAAAGAATTAGTAATTTAATGGAATAGACATTCTCTGAAAGATTTTTTTTTCCACAATTTAAGTATATTACATTACCCTCCTCACTAATAAATTCACTATCTAAAAAGCCTAAAATTCCTTCCTTATTATCTCTGATAAAATCCCTTAATCCACTAAGAGTAGGTTTCACATCAAATTTAATCAAATCATTTTCTCCGACTGTTACATAATCATGAAAGTTGCTCCCAATAGCTAATTTGATGGAATTGAGTTTAAGTTCTTTATCACTACCAAACACCTTCTGAAATGCATCATTTATAGGAAAAACTTCTTCTTCCAAAATTTTAATATCAGCAATAGAACTTTCATAAGGTTCAGGTTCATTTAACATTTTATTTAATATTGGTGCTTCTGATGCATCTACTTCGATTTCATATGACTTTGCTAAATCTTTTCGAATTATAAAGAATGATCTATTCTTTTTATTATAGATTGAAACTGATAGATAGTCATTCAATACTGCTCTAAACTTTTCAATAAATTTGCTTTCTGTGTTATCTGCTCCAATCCTTCTTCTTCGAATTATCTATCAACCAAAAATTGTTAAAATTATCTTATTTCTATTAATTAAAGTATAAAATTTTTATCTTAAATTATTATCTAAAATGTAATATAAGATTTTTAATTAATAAATAAAAAATAAAACACATTAAAGGGAAAGTAATTTTTTAAAAATAAAATCTCAAAAGCAAATAACAATCATAAATCTAAACTTGCTTATATCATATTTCTTCATCTAAGAAATAAGTATCTCCCTTCTTAACGTATATAATTGTAGAGCCGAAATTATTACGTATGGTATAATTATCTCCTTGGACATCTAATATTTCTATAGAATAAGACAATCTTCTTTGTTTCATTATGTCTTCAATTATTTTTTTTTCTTCATGAGCGTCCATATTTTTGAGTTATTAAACACTCCAAAAAAAATTTATCATTTTTTTCAATAATTTAGAAAAGAAATTAACGAATTTTAATGTGGAACCCGCTTCCTTCTTTGATAAAAAATAGAGTTTGATAATTAATTTAATTAGAAATATATTATCTGTATTTAAAAGATTTTATAACCTATAACCAATCAAAATCCTAAATAATTTAAAGAAATGTAAGCTGAATAATCTTATATTCATTGAATGTGCAGATTTATAATTCACATTTTATCAATAAAAAGAAATTTTCAACCGATTTTTCATTTTGGAAAACAATTTATAATGTCAAAAAATGTATGAGGAAAAATCCTTTATATCAAATTTATTTAATTTATTATCAGTTTGTAGAGATTTAATTTATCCAAATAAGGGGAACATTAATAATCTTTATTTTGTTGTTTAATCTCCTTATTAAAAAATCGGATTTTTTTTATTAAATCATACATATTTTTATATATTAAAAAACATGTTTATATAAAACATATGTTTCTTAAACTAATAGAATTGCCTAAAAGCCTTATTCTTTTAAATTTGGAATAGCATGGTTAAACAGAAACTAGATATCGGATTTTTCACCTCAATGTATTCGCAAGTTAATGGTACTGCCATTGCTTGTAGAAATCTTGCTGAAGGTATAGCAAAATATACAGGACATAACGTTCATGTTTTTGCGCCAGGAATTCAAAAACCTAAAATTAAACCAAATAATCTACACCTCTACAATTTTTTTGGAGCAAAAATTGGACCAAAAACTGGTTTTGTGTTAAGTTTTCCGATACATAGATATTTTTTCTGTTCCCATGATTATCTAGATATGGCACATATTCATACTCATGCCAGTTATGGGTCAATGGCAATTAATTGGGCAAAATATTTAGGTATTCCGATGGCTGGAACCCACAATTCTCCACTTAGCTTTTATACAGCCCAATATATACCTGTTTTTGGAAAGCTATTATCAAGACTAGATTGGGTATGGCGATATGAAAGGCATATATTAGATAAGTATGATCTTGTCTCAGTTCCAACTAGATCCAAAAAAGATTTACTCAGAGAACAACGCTTTAAAGAACCAATTATATGCTTAACAAATGGTATTTCAGATTTGTACTTTAAAAATGTAAAAGAAAATGGAATAAGGGATAAATATAATCTAAATAGTAAAAAAATTCTTTTATATGCTTCAAGATTATCTCCTGAAAAACATCAATTGAGTATAATTAAAACATTCAAAAAAATTCATAAGGAAGTTCCTGATACACATCTAGTTCTTGTTGGAAGTGATGGACCATCTAGTTCACATGTTAAGAAATTGATTAAAAGAAAGCATTATGAAGATATCGTATCATATTTAGGTCGAGTACCTTTTATAGATTTATTGAAATTATACAACACAGCAGATTTAGCATGTCTTTGGTCATGGATAGAAGCAGAAGGTTTAGTTTTAATTGAAGCTATGGCACAGGGAACGCCTTGTATAGGGGCAAATGCTACTGGAATATCCAATGTAATTAGACATGGTAAAACAGGATACCTTGCTAATAATCTTGACGACTTTAAGAATAGAGTAATAACATTGTTTAAGGATGATGATTTACGAGCAGAAATGGCAATGAATTCTAAAATGGTTGCACAAAATTATAAAATTAGTAAAGTAGCTAAAACATGGGTAAGGCTTTATAAGTTTTTAATAAATGAACTTTATCCCCTTCGTTATTATAAAAAAGAACGAAAAGAACGAGTTGAATTAGTAAAGGAATTTACTCATAAATTACCTATAGTATCATTTTAAATTCTTTTAAAAATTATAGTTTGCTCTAATTTGTTCTAATTCTTTCTTACATCCATCACAAAAATTAAATAATTTATTATCAATTTCTTTTACATCATGAGAGAACCACATGACACATGAGTTATTAATACAATGATTTGAACCTAAAATAATATGCCCAATTTCATGAATTATCTCTTTTATAACTCGTTCTTCAAAAATAAATAAATTAGATACTCTATTATAAAACTGTTCTTTTAACTTCAATGATGATATTACACAACAACGATGTTTTATGTGAGTTTCTCCAAATAAGAAAATAATATTATCATCAGTACTAGAATATAAAGGAAGATCTGTTACTGCAATTATCATCCCAAGGTTTTCTTCTATTCTTTTATCTATCAAAATCTGGTAAAACTTATTAGTAGGATGTATCTTTATTTTATCTGATGATTTTCTGATTTCTCGATATTCTGTTCTAACACCCTTTGAGATTAATTCAAAAGAAAAATCATATGTGCCCAAATTTTTAATGGAGAAAAAAAAAGAATCAAACACTTTTTCTAAACAATGTTTAATTTTTTCAAAAAGATCTTCATTATATTCTCCAAAAAAGAGAATTCCTGTATGACAAGGAAGTGAAAGCTTTTTTGGTGCTTCACTATTTAATTCAAATTCATCCGTGTAAGATATTCCTATTCGTGTAATTAAATTTTTTAATTTATCTTTGTATCTGCGAATTTTTTGCTCATATTTCTGAAATTTTGGCATTATCAGAGTTTTAAAAGTTACCTTCTATAAGAAGTTTCTTGCGTGGATAATAAACACGTAAAGGTGGGTTTAAATTTATTATTAATAGGTATTTAAGTCATAAATTCTATTATAAATTAAACTAATTATTTTTTATAATCATTCTTATTACATCATGACAGATACAACAGAGAATTTAGGGGAAAAAAACATCGAAGAGCAAAATGATGACAACTCAATAAATTTGAAAGATAAAGATGTAGATGTTGTAAAAAAGGATTTTATTCCACACTTTTTTCCCACTTATAGAATCAAAAGAAATCTCTATCCAATACCGATAATTTTAGTAATAGCAATCGCAGCTCTACTGGCTTATTTAACATATATTGAAGCAGGAATTCAGATTGATGGAGGATATATTTCAGAAAGTGAATATGGTGCACTAGGAGGAATATTAAATGGAATTATTTATACTGCATTAGCGGGGATTTCTGCATTTATTATTATTTTCGTCATTAAGAAGAAAGGTATTGGAATATTAATGTATATTTTTGGTTTTAGTTTCGGGCTAATTGGATTTTTTCAAACTTGGTTTTTTGGACAGATATTTTTATATTTAATATTTTTAAATTCACCTGTAGTATTCTACGTTTTTTATTATGAATTGATTTTCCTAGCTGCATTTTTTACAATAGTCATGTTATATTTATATTTTACTTCAAAATCAATAAAAACGAAAAACTTTATAGTTTTATATATAGGATTATTAATTGGAGCCTCTATGGGTGTTTTGATGCCATTATGGACTACTTTAGCTATCTTAATCGGGATTTCCTGCTGGGATATTTTCGCTGTGCTATATAAGCATGGACCTATCAAACAAATGATAGATATTGCGTCAATTCCAGAGGAAGAGGTTAATTTATCTGAACACACTTTACAAGAAAAAATAAAAACTGGAGAATATGAGTATGATACTTCAAAAGTAGAGATTGGGATTGGAGATTTAGCCTTTTATAGTATGCTTACTTCCAGTGCTCTAGTCCAAACTAATAATCTGATAGTCATGGTTTTAACTGCTTTAGCAACAGTAATTGGTACGGGAATTACCATTTCAGGTTTAAAAAGAAATAAAATTTTACCTGGTCTACCAATATCAATTTTTCTTGGAATAGGAACAATGTTACTATCTTGGTTTTTAATCTCAACTTTTTTCCTTTAGTTAAAAATTTTTTTTAAATAAAGATAACCAGTAATTTATCATTCTTATTGAAAACGATGATTAACACTATGGTAAATACAAAAAATATTAATAGAATTGCTGTTATTGGTGCTGGAACTATGGGTCATGAAATTGCTCAAGTAGCTTTAATGGGGGAATTGGAACATGTTATTTTAAATGATCTAAATAATGAAATACTCGAATCAGCAGTAAAAAAAATTCAAAGTGGTTTGAAAAAATTAGAAAAGAAAGGATTATTGAAGGAGGGAAATACAGCTTCTTCTCTTATGGAAAATCTTAAAACAGAAATAAATCTAAAGACATCCGTCTCTCACGCAGATTTTATATTTGAAGCGATTCCTGAAAAAATGAAATTGAAACAAGAACTCTTTGAAAAATTAGGAAAGTTTGCTCCAAAACACGCAATTTTAGCTACAAATACATCAACGATGAGTATAACAAAAATCGCTTCTTTATCAGGAAGACCAAATCAAGTTATTGGATGTCATTTCTTTACCCCAATAGTAGTACTTAGATTAATTGAAATTATAAAAGGGAGAGAAACTTCAGAAGAAACTGTTGAAATTACTAAAAAAGTTTGCTATCGATTGCCAGCTCTCAAGGGAAAAAGATTTTTACCAGTTCTCCAAAAAGAGAGTCCAGGATTCATTGTAAATCGGTTATTGTTAGGAACTAATGCTTACATAAATTGGCTTCTAGATTATGCAAATGAGAAAGGAATATCATTAGAAAATTTAGATGCTGATGTAAAAGAAATAATGAAAATCGGACCTTTTGCCAAATGGGATTATTTAGGTCTTGATGTAGTTTATAACACTTTAAAGTACTTTGAAAAAGTTGTTTCTTCTGATTTCACTCCTGGTAAAATCCTAACAAGATTAGTAAATGAAGGAAAATTAGGTAGAAAAACTGGAGAAGGATTATTTAAATGGATTAAAGGGAAACCACTAATAAACTTAGACAAAAAAGCAAATATCCTCGATCTTGAACTTTTTATGGCAATTCAACTAAATGAGGGATGTAAGCTCTTGGAGGAAAAATTAGTTCCTGGATACAAAATTATAGATGATACAATGCTTGCTGGAATGGATATGCCTGGACCATTTGGTATGGGAAAGAAAAAATATAAAGAGTGGGTAATACTTCTTGATAATTTCGTCAGAAAATCAAATTTACGCTATTTTACTCCATGTCAATTAATGAAATCTGGTAAATTCATTCAAATGAGAAAATAGCAAAGTGACGATAAAATTAAATTAATTAATGTAAATTAAATATTATTTCTAAATTAGCTAATCATATATAACCTAAAAAAACATTAATCTATTATTTCATATTATTATTGTATATAGTTTATTAGAAAAATAAATTTACAAAATAAAAGCAAAATTTGAGGAATAATCTAATGTCTGAAGAAAATGACACTCCTAAATCTGGTTTTGATAAAATTATTGATTATTTTAATAATTCGCTCGAGTTAAATCATCCAGTTGCCATTGCCAAAATTGTAGAAGAAACTGGCTTCTCTTGGAGTTTTGTTAAAAAAACTCTAACTAAAATTAGTGAACATTTCGATGGATTTCATTTTGAAAAATCAGGTAGTACGTGGATTATGTGGAAAGATCGTGATCATTTAATAAAAAAACTTAATGATACGTGCTCTAATTTATTAGATGATAGATAGAGACATAGAATAAAAGATTCTATTTTTTTAATGCGAAAGACCCTAAATTTTGGTGAGAAATTGGTTTTATTTATAAAATTTACGTTATCCAATATTTTAAAAAGATAAAATCGGTTTTTTATTTAAAAATATCTAGAAAATATGATTATGATGAGTCTTCAATTAGATTTTCTTTCTAAATTAAGATTATTTATCTGTCCTTTTGAATATACATGCATTCTACCTAAAAAACCATTTTTATGTAAGATTCCAGAATGTAAAAACTGTTCTAATTATTTCGAAAAATTAAAAAAACTTAAGGAAAGAATTCTTTACTAGATCTTTCAAATAAGGAATTAATTTTTTTATTGTTTTCTTTAGGAAATTTAATTTCATTTTGATAAAATGATAATTTCTCCAATCAAAATATATAAAACTTGTTTGATATGTAATAAGTTATTCTTTATAATCCTAAAAATTCTCAATTCCTCATTTATATACAACTAAGTTTTACAAATATAAAATTAAGATTAAGCCTAATCCTAGAATTATTTGAAAAACCTTTTTATTAGTGTCAGATTTCAATTAGTGTGAAATTTCACACACACAAAAAAAAGGAGATATAGTGAATTTTAATGAAAGTTGAAAAATCAAGCCAAGATCTTGAAAATGAAGTAATTTATTCAGGTTTATGTATCCATTGCGGCTCCTGTAATGCATTTTGTCCACATATGGATTTTAATAAAGAAACAGGAGAAGCTTACGTTGTAGATGAATGTGCTGAAACTGTAGGACTCTGCTATAATTCATGTCCAAGAAGTTTTCTACCAGTTTCAGAGATCGAGAAAAAATTATTTGGTAAAACACGTATAGATTTAGCTGTTGGAGTCTATAATGATATAGTTCAAGTTAAATCAAAAAATAAGGAAGAAATATTATACAATCTTGTTGTAGCAGGTTTTGAAGCCGGTATTGTAAAACATATGGTCCTAAGTGAAGTTAAAAGTAAAAAACCTCCTGTAGCATTTCCTGTTGTAGTGGATAATGCAAAAGATGCAAAAAAATTTATACCAAAAAGTACAATGGAGAACGCAGGACCCTTAATTACGGGAATTGGGAAGGCCTATAAAGACTATAAACGAGATATTGGTATTATAGCTAATCCTTGTCATCTTCAAGGTCTCGCAAAAATTTTAACATCAGACTTTAATACAGGAGCAGAACGCACATCATTAAAAATAGCCTATGCATGCTCTTCGGGAGGAATGACGGGATGTAAATATTGTACGGATTTCTCAGGAGAATTTTCAGATATTTCTTATTCCCCTTGGGGCGCTCCAAAAGGTTCAGGTGAAGCTTTCCTAATAATTAGAACTGATGTTGGGCAAAAATTACTTGACAGTGCGGTTAAAAATAAACTGATTGAAATTACTGATCCAAATCCTGATTTATCCGAGATGAAGAAGTTTCTAAATAAAAAAAGAAAGAAAAATTTCTTAACTCTTTTAGGTAAGGAATTAATATTAGCTAAATATCTGAATCTTAATGTTGATGAATTAAAAGATATCCTAGAAGAATAATTTTCTCTTTTTAATTTTTTCTTATTATTTTAATTAATTAAAATCGGATTTCTTATAAGATGATAGTTTCTTAGCAACTTAAATATAAAATCCGTTCAATCTATTATTTATAGAAAGAAAAATTATTTACGTTTAATATTTATTATATTAATATTAATTTCTAAATTCAAGTTAAACAGAATGGCAAATCGAAAATTTCTCTTTAAAATAGTTATTGTAGGAGATGGAGGCGTTGGAAAAAGTACAATGGTACAGAGATTGGCGACAGGGCAATTTATTCCTCAGAAAATTACAATTGGAACAGATCTTTTAATTCATCGTATTAAAATTAATAGAAAAATCTCAGCTAGTCTTCAAATTTGGGATTTTGCAGGGGAAAGACGATTTAGAATTTTTTTGCCGAATTATTCTAGAGGAGCAATAGGATGTTTATTATGTTACGATATCACACGACGAAGTAGTTTTGATAATTTAGAGGAATGGTATCACATTGTCAATAATAATGCTTATAATCCTGTATTTATTTTAGTAGGTGAAAAAGCAGATTTAGCAGATATTAGGAGAAGTGTTGAAATCAACCAAGCTGAAGAATTTAAAGAAAAATACAATATTAATTATTTTATTGAGACCTCATCAAAAAGTGGAGAGAATAACAAACAAATATTTGAGTTGCTGACTCGTACAATTCTAAAAAAGAAAGGACATTTAGAATAAAAAGTAGCTAAGTTGTGATATAAACTAAGGATTTTTTTTACTTTATTCACTTTTTAATTGTTTTATTATTTTAATTCTCAATGCTTTAAGGTTTTCAGTTATTCCTATTTGAATGTTTCTGGGTAACAGCTCAAGAATTTTATCCAATTTCTTTTTATTAATTTTATTGATAATTCTGTAGTTCTTAATTAAAATAATAATAGTTATAGCTGGTGAAATAAAAAGAAAACCTAAGAAAAAATATGGAATTGTAAGAATTTGAGAACCAGGAAGGATAACTTGTATTCCTATATTACTATAAATTGGGATAAGAAGTATTATTATGTTCAAAATATTTATAGATATGAAAATTAACAGTGTGATATAAGCTATTAGTTTGATATTTTGTAATGTAAGAAAGGAAATTATCTTTTTCACATCTTTAGATAATGATGAAATTGAATTATCTTTTGATTTATCAGTTAATATTTCTATTTTTGTATATTTCCATGAATCAATAAAAATCCAAAAGAAACTAAATGTATATAAAAACACAAGAAATCCTAGAAAAAAAGTAAAATAATTTTGCACTATATGTGAATTATATAAGGATTCCCCTCCAATCCAAAAAATCAAAATTTGTTGGAAAAGAGTACAATAGAAAAATCGGTTTGCAGTTTTTCTTTCTAAACCTAAAGGATTGTAGAAAATAAAACCATTCATAAATTCCGTTTTCAATTTATTACTACTAAGAATTCTAAAGAATAATGAAAATGTGAATGTAAATAAAGGAAATAATAATAGAAGTATATTTTCCCATCCTTGAGTAAGGATTAAAAGAAATAGGAAAGTAAATAATATCGAATCTCTTAAAAGACTCTCAGAGATAACATCTTTTAACGATAAATAATGATTATTATTATTTTTTTCACTCATTTTCTTTATTAAAATATACTTAATAAATAAATTTTTATGATTTCTCCTATTCCACTATATAAAACAAACACATTAGTACTGTAATGTTGTGTAGAAATTATGAACACTGAAACAACACATAATAAAAAAACTCCTCTTTACCAGACACATTTAAACCATGGGGCTCGTATGGTTAGTTTTGCTGGTTGGATGATGCCAGTTCAATATGAAAGTATTATAAAAGAACATGAAGCTGTTCGTTCTAACGCTGGTGTTTTCGATATATCACATATGGGAGAATTTCTTCTTGAAGGGAAAAATGTAATTGAATTTCTTCAGTATATAATGATAAATGATCTTAATTTATTAGAACCCTCAAAAGGGCAATATTCCTGCATGTGTTATGAAAATGGGACTGTTGTTGATGATCTCGTATATTATGAGGAAAATCCTGAGCGTTTTAGAATGATTGTCAATGCGAGTAATATTGAAAAAGACTTAAAGTGGTTAAAAGATCATGTTGGAAATAAAGATGTAAAGATCACAAACTTATCAGAGAAAAGAACTCGGGTGGCTTTTCAAGGTCCTAATGCAGATGATTTGTTACAACCATTAGTAAATATAGATTTATCAAAGCTCAACCGATTCTATTTTGCTCATTGTTCTATTAAAGAAAATCCTGTTTTTATAGCTAGAACGGGTTACACTGGAGAGAAAGGATTTGAGATATCTTTTGAAAATGAACATGCACAAAAAATATGGAATACTTTAATTAACACTGGAGCTAAACCAGCAGGACTAGGAGCAAGAGATTCTTTAAGACTAGAAGCATGTTATTCACTTTATGGTCATGAGATAAGTGATACTATTTCTCCTATTGAAGCGGGTCTTTTTTGGTTAGTGAAACCTAAAGAAGGAATTGATTATATAGGAAAAGAAATCTTATTGAAACAGAAATCTGAGGGGACAGATAGAGTATTAGTAGGCCTTAATTTAATAGATAAGGGTATTATTAGAGAAAAATTTAAAATCTTTAAGGATAGTGATGAAATTGGATATGTTACTTCCGGTGGATATTCTCCAACTCTTAAAAAGACAATCGGTTTAGGTCTTGTGAAAAAACAGTATAAAGAAGTAGGTACTGAAATCGAAATTGAAATTCGCAAGAAACACTTAAGAGGAAAAATAACAACTACACCCTTTTACCGTAATGTGTAAAAACAATAATATTTAGCAACGAAAAGGTGAAAAAGTATGGATTATGAATTACCTAATAATGTAAAATATGCTTCAACTCATGAATGGATTAAAATTGAAGATTCAATAGCAATAGTTGGAATATCTGATTTTGCCCAACATCAATTGGGAGATATTGTATTTGTAGAGCTTCCTGAAATTGGTATGGTGTTCGAAAAAGGGAGCAACGCAGCGGAAATTGAATCAGTAAAAGCTGTTGGAGATTTAATCATGCCTTTATCTGGAGAAATTATTACTATAAACGATAATCTTGCTAATAATCCAGAACTAGTCAATTCATCTCCCTATGAAAAAGGATGGATGATTAAAATTAAGTTCTCTCATCCGATTGAGATAGATGAGCTTTTGTCTACTGAAGAATATAAAGAAATAATCCAAAATGAAAAAGATTAAAATCTTTTTCTTTATAGTTTTATTTAATTTTTGAATAATTAATTGAGTTGTTTAAATTGGATTTTGTACCTCATGATAACCAAACAATTGAAGAAATGTTAAATGTAATTGGTGTAAAATCTTTACAAGAACTATTTCAAGATGTCCCTAGTGACTTAATTATCAAGAAGCTTAATTTATCCTCTGGATTATCTGAACCAGATATATTACGTCAATTAGAGAAAATCTCATATAAGAATAAAGTATTTCCAAGTTCTTTTTTGGGAGCAGGGTGTTATTTTCATTATATCCCCTCCTTAGTTGATTTTGTAACGTCTCGATCGGAATTTTATACAGCTTATACACCATATCAAGCTGAAGCTAGTCAAGGCTATTTACAAGCAATTTTTGAATATCAAACAATAATTTCTAGACTTACTCAAATGGATGTTGCAAATGCCAGTATGTATGATGGATCAACTGCTCTTGCTGAAGCCGCTATTATGTCAACAATTATTACACGTAGAAATTCTATTATATTATTTGAAGGAATTCATCCAGAATATGCTGATGTTATTAGAACCTATTGTTGGGGTCAAAATATTAACATTATCTTAGCAAACAAACAAAATCTAATCGAACAACTATCGAATAACATAGCTTCAGTAATATTTCAAAGTCCTAATTTTTTTGGTGATATTGAAGATACTTCCAATATAATAAATATTGTAAGAAACAATTGCCCTAATTGTTTGATTATTCAAGTAATGACAGATCCTACATGTTTAGGAATATTAAAACCACCAGGAGCAACAGACATCGATATTTTTGTCGCTGAAGGGCAATCATTTGGCATTACACCGACTTTTGGGGGACCTGGACTAGGAATCTTTACTGCTAAACAAAAATATCTAAGAAAGATGCCAGGAAGATTGATTGGAAAAACAAAAGAAATAAATGGAGAAGGAGAAGGCTTTATTTTAACTTTACAAGCACGTGAACAACATATTCGAAGAGAAAAAGCAAGTTCTAATATTTGTACAAACCAAGCATTGTGTTCCTTAGCAGCACTAACTTATCTCTTAGCTTTAGGAAGAACTGGCTTAAAAGAGGTTGCATATCAAAATTTTCAAAAAACTCATTATGTAAAACAAAAACTCAGTAATATCCATGGATATAAAATATTGAATAAAAAACCAACATATAATGAGTTTTTAGTAAAGTGTCCTAACATTGATTCTTTAATTGCCCATTGTCGACAATTAGAACTTTTAGCGCCTTTAAAAATTTCAAATTATTATCCTGAAATGAAAAATATTGCCCTAGTGTGTGTCACTGAAATGAATTCAAAATTATCAATCAAAAAATTCCTTGAAGCTGCTGATTTAGCTTCTAAGGAAGAAATGGAGGCTTGAAAATCGTGGATTCTAATATTCAATTAATTTTTGAAAAAGCGACAGATAGTGAAATAAATAATTTTGTTCCTGAAATGGATATTGATGTAACTGATATTAATGAAATTTTACCAAAACATCTGCAAAGGATAGATTTACCAATTCCTAATATTCCAGAAGTTGAAATAGTCCGTCATTTCATTAATTTAAGTAACCGAAATTATGGTGTGGATACTGGTATGTATCCATTAGGTTCTTGCACTATGAAATATAATCCCAAAATAAATGAAAATATAGTTAGAATGCCAGAATTCGCTCAAATTCATCCACTACAAGAAGAAAATAGTGGTTGTCTTGAATTAATCTACCATATCTCCGAATTATTAGGAGAGATAACTGGTATGGATGGATTTACAATGCAACCAGCAGCAGGAGCTCATGGAGAATTAGTTGGCTTATTAATAATAAAAAAATATTTTGAAGGCAAAGGCGTTAACAAGCATAAAATTATAATCCCTGACTCTGCTCATGGAACTAATCCTGCATCAGCAAAAATGGCAGGATTTTCAATTATTGAAATACAATCAAATAAAGATGGAGAAGTACCATTAGATGAATTAGAATATGCTATGAAAGAAGGTGATGTTGCTGGTATTATGCTTACCAATCCTAATACTCTTGGAGTATTTGATAGACAAATTAAAGAGATCACGAGTATTGTTCATGAAAATGGAGGGTTATGTTATTATGATGGAGCAAATTTGAATCCAATGTTAGGAATTTGTCGTCCTAGAGATATGGGGTTTGATATTATCCATTTAAATCTCCATAAAACCTTTTCCACTCCACATGGTGGGGGTGGCCCAGGATCAGGCCCTATTGGAGTTGTAGATGAACTCATCCCTTTTCTTCCAAAACCTTGCTTAATTTCAACCCAGAACGGGATTATATGTAAAGAAAATAATGGTGAATCAATAGGAAGAATACGAGCGTTTTGGGGTAACTTTGGTGTAATTATCAGAGCATATACTTATATATTAGCATTAGGAGCTGAAGGTTTAAAAAAAGTTGGCCAAATTGCTGTTTTGAACGCTAATTATTTAAGAGTACTTCTACAAAAGAATTATAATCTTCCTTTTAACCGAATCTGTCAACATGAATTTGTTCTTTCGGATCGAGATATGCCTAACGAAGTCACAACTGAAGATATTGCGAAACGTATCCTCGATTATGGAGTTTATGCGCCCACTATATATTTTCCATTAATAATTTCAGGTGCTTTGATGATAGAACCTACTGAAACTGAATCCAAAAAATCTTTAGATAATTTTGTTACTGTCATGAATAAAATTTATGAAGAATCAAAAAGTAATCCCGAAACCTTAAAAACAGCTCCTCATAATACATTTGTTAAACGATTAGATGCTGTCCTAGCCGCGAGAAATCCTATATTACATGATTAACATTATAAATTTTTAAATTTATAAAGTCTATAGCAATATATATCCTTTTGTAGTATGAAAATTATAACTTAAAATATGGTGTGCTAAAATTAACTATTTATCTTTTTTCCCTTACGAGAAATTCAGAGAAAATCAAGAAAAAATCACTAATCAAATTGAAGAAAGTTCAAGATTAAAAAAGATTACTCTATTATCAGCTCCTAATGGTACAGGAAAGACAATTATTGCATTATCGAGTTTACTTCCTTTAGCTTTTGAGAAAAATCTAAAAATAATTTATATGTGTAGAACACATTCTCAAAATCGTAGAATAATTAAAGAGTTGATTAAAATCTCACAAAAAACTATTAACGACAATCTTAAAGTTAAACTAAATGGACTTTCAATAAGAGGTAGAAATGAAATGTGTTTAAATAAAACATTACTCTCTCTCAAATTGAATCCAAGGGAAGCCATGTCTGTTTGCACGGATCTAAGAAAAAATCGTAATTGTATTTATTTTTTAAATTTATTAAAAAAAAAAGGTCAAAGTGAAAATCCTTTATCAATCGCACCAGAACTATTTAATAAACCAATCGATGCAGAAGAATTAATTACTTTTTGTAAAGAACATAAATACTGTCCATATTTCTTAAGTAAATTCTTACTTGAAGCAATGAAAGTAATAATTTGCAATTATCAATGGATTTTTAATCCTTATATTCGGGAGTCTTTTTTAGAATTTATTGGTCAAGAACTCCAAAATTGTATCTTAGTATTAGATGAATGTCATAATATAGTTGATGTTGCAACTGAAATTAATTCGAAGAAAATTACACCATATTCATTAAGAATTTGCTTGAAGGATCTTGAAATGTACAGATCCCCGATCTTAATGCAAAGTTTCGTACAATTATTATTAGATCAATTACAAATAATAAAAAGGAATATAAGAAGTGACGAAAAAGCACTACAACCAGATAAGCTCCTAACATCAATTTATAGAAAATTAGGATTTTCTGATCTTAATGGATTTAAAAATTTTATTGAAGAACTTTATGATTTTAGTTTATCAATTCATGAAGAAAAGGTGGCAAATGGAGAAATCTCGAGAGATTTTCTTGGCTCATTAGCAGAATTTTGGTTGAAGTGGATAGAAACATACTCCTTAGAAAACTATTTTTTTTGTTATACTTCCAAGGAGAATAAAGGAAAACGATTAATATCCCTTGAAATTGTTGCCTTAGATCCAAGAGAAATTGCAATTCCTATTTTTAAAAAGGGATATACATGTCTAAACCTCTCTGGGACAGTAAATCCATATGTGTATAACAATTTAATGGGATTGAATGAATGCGGCAAGAGTTATAAAGGAATTATTGCAGATTCACCTTTTAATAATAAAAATATCAAAGCTATTATAACTGAGGGAGTAGATACTAAAAGAGACAGTAGAAATCCAAATATGTTTAAAAAAATAATTAGAAAAGTTGATGAAGTCTTGCAAAGCACTCCCGCAAATATCGGAATTTTTTGTGCCTCTTATAAAATCCTTAAAGGCTTGTTAATAAATGGACTTAAGAGTGTTGTTGAGAAAAATAAGAAAAAACTATTTGTTGAAGAACCTGGATTATCTGCGTCTGAAAATGCCTTATTGGTGGATGATTTCAAAACTATGGCTTCAAATGGAGGCGCTGTTTTATTGGGTGTATGTGGAGGAAGAAATTCAGAAGGAGAAGATTATCCTGGAGATTTTATGAACTCTGTAATAATTGCTGGTTTTCCTTATCATTTACCCACCCCTAGAGTAGAGGCGAAAATAAAATATTATGATAAAGTATTTAACAGGCAAGGATGGAATTTCGCTTATTTATACCCCGCAGTGCAACGCGCTAATCAAGCTTCTGGAAGGCCTATAAGAAAAATAAATGACAAAGGGGCGATAATTTTCATGGATAGTAGATTTAAGACAAAATATAAATGGATTTCAGATTGGATAAGAAAGGAATTGGAAATAATACCAGATAAACCACATGCAATTCTTAACAATTTATTCACTTTTTGGAATACTAAGTAATTTATTATCCGGTAATTTAAACAAAATAATGATTATTATTGTAGAAATTACAGGAAATATTATCATAAAAGACATTGATAAATCATAATTATCCTGAAAAACAGCTAATAATAAACCAAATAAGAGGCCTCCTGAAGTTGTACCAGCAAAGGTGCTAGTCGTAGCATATCCCATAAAGCGACCTTTATTAATAGGATTTGAATTTTGAGCTATATAAACAATTGTTGCAATCCAAAACATCGAATAACCTATCGCGAGCATTACTTGAACAAAAAAAAAACTCCAAAAGTCAATAGAGATAATATACCCAATAATAACAATCGTAGATATTATGTAACCTAAAATCAGGAATAATTTTATGTTCTTTTCCTTTAATAATATTCCGATAATAATGATAAAGAAAAATTGTAGTAAAGGGTTTAAACCAACTAAGAAACCAATGCCCGTGTTTGTAGGTATATGAGGACTTAAGATATTAACAAGAACATTCAAGATGGGAATAATAGCAAAATTCCTAAAAAAAAGACTATAATATATTGAATATGAAATTTTATTTCCTTTATTGATGGAATTCTTTAATTTATCTTTTTTAAAATTCAGAGTCTCTTTTTTATTATATTCTAATATTATTTTTCTATTTTCTCTAATGAATGGAATAAAAACTATACTTATTAAGAATGTGATTAAAGTAAAGATGAATATATTGCCAATCATAAAGAAATCAATTAAAATACCACCGATTAGAACACCCATAAAATTTCCAATTGAGCAGATGGCATTATAGAAAGAAACCCAATTTTTATCATTTTGAACTAATTCACTAAAAAGAGTAAGATAAACAGTCAAAAATGAAGTAAAGAAGCCAAAAACAAATAACAGGATATTTAATATTATAATATCCCTGGTAAAAAGAAGAAAGGCTAAAGTAATAAGTATACCAATAGGCAAAGCAAAAATAAAATAAATTCGATTCTGAAGTTTATCCGAATATTTTCCCAAGAATGATGGAAAAATGAAAAATGTAGACATAATAATGGTCATTGTTAAAGTTATTGCTGCGGGTTCCATCCCTAAAAATACTAAATATTGGGGTAGAAATGTTAGTAAAAGCATAATAGAAATATAAATAAAGAAAACTGATATTAAAATAAAAACTACAGATTTTTTGGAAATAATCAACGTATTGGCTCCTTAGATTTTTAATAATCGAAGATTCTTTATGATTGTATATAAATCGATTAGCTTCTTGGAGACAATACTCCATCTAAAATTATTTTCAACTCTTTTATGGCAATTTTCTTTAATTTTATTGAAATAATTTGGATCTAATAAAACTAAAGATTCAAGAATTTTGTCGGGAATTTGATTAACTAATTGAAAGCTTTCAGTTTCATATATAGCTTCCTTACTTTTAACCTTCTCGGAAATTTCCTTTAGTTTAAAAAGAGAAATTAAAGCATCAGCAAACTGTACAGGATTATCTTTATCAATTAAAATCCCTGTACCTATTTCTGGAAAATTTCTAATATCTATAATAGATTCTTGAAAGCCTCCTACTTTTGTTGCAATTACAGGTAATTTTGTTGACATAGCCTCTAAAGCGATAATGCCAAAAGGCTCCCATCTAGATAATGCGCAATAAAGATCAGAAGCAATGTGAGCTAGATGAAATAAATCTATAGCTACGCCAAATATAATTCTTAGGTTTTTAGGATACTTTTTAACATATTGAGAATAAATTCGAATTTCATTAAGACTATATTCAGTAGGTAATATTAGAAATAAGAATTTAGCATTTGGGATTACTTTAATAACTAAAGGAATGGCTTCAAATATCGTTTCAAATCCTTTTTGTGGGGATATTCTGCCAGTTGTAATTACTAAGGGACCTGATTGGTCAAAAGTTTTTATATATCCATTTTTAATGAATTGAGTGCCATTTGAAATTTCATTAATAACTTTCATAACTTTATCTGATTGAATCAATGGACTTCTGTCTAAATGGGACAATTTATGAGTTAACAAATATTTCTTCATATCTATTACAGTTAAAATATCTTCATCTGGTATAGACAAGACATCTCTAATTTCATATTCATGATTTTTTAAAATTTGCTGAAATATTTCATTATAATCCCAATCACAACCATCCCAGACGAAATTTGATTTAAATTCAATTAATTCCTTACCACAATTTGGAATTATATCAGATTTTAAATATGATTGACTTACAGTTGTTACTAAGTCACTGACAAACGCTCCCACTTGTTCTATAGTAGGTGGTTGGTAATCCCCACTAATTCTCTCACATATTGAAAAAATTTCATTTAAGTTCAGTAATTTAATACCTTCCTTTAAATTAACGGAAATTGGAGTTTGGTCAATTCCGGATACTCTATAAAAATCTATCCCATATCTTGGCCAAGTTAATAAATGAATTGTTATTATTGAAGCTACATCTAATCCATTTTTAGCCAATTTTTGTTTCATACCAATAAATGAGATAACCGCATGATAATCATGAATATGGATTATATCTGGAAGGGAATCTTTTTGATTATCTATTAAATAATCAATATAACAACACATTCCTATGCTAAAAAGGCAAATCTTTCCACTAAGCGTGTCTGGATTATATACAATTTTATCATCTAAAAACCTATTTGTAAATGGATTTTCACCATGTAATAAAACAATATTTACATTATTTATTTTTGATTTATAGAGTGCAATATTATAAGTTGTGTCTGGTTCATTTATTCCGAACTCAGAAGGATTAATTTGTCCTACGCAGTTGAATGGTAATTTTTCCCATTCATAAGACTTATAAAGCTTATTTAATTGACCATGTGAGGGAATAAAGACAGTAATATTATAATCATTAGCTAAATGTTTAGCTTGATTTGCAGGGACCTCTCCGAGCCCACCCACTTTAGCAATCCCCGCGTACTCAAAAGTAAATATCCAAACATTATCTTTTTTTTTATTCAAGATATTTCAATCTTTTTAAGACGCATTTAGTGGTTTAAAACCAAAAAATTATGTACTGTATTAATTATAATTAAGTCTAATTCGTTAAAAAATGAATTTTATTAAAACTTAATTAAAATTGGATTTGTATGACTCAATTACGACAAAAAGTAAATTTAATAACTAAAGGTTAATCGTATTTATCAATATAAATATCAAACAACCAAAAAAAGTAAATTATAAAATTACTGAGTGAAAAATGAAATGGTAGATTTTGAAATAATCGATTCTGGTACACCTGTAGCCGGACCATATAATCTTGGTATAAAAGCGGGAAACCTTCTTTTTATATCTGGACAAGTTACTAGCCCAGAAGCAAGAGATATTAAAGAACAAACATTTGCAGCGTTTGAAAAGATTAAGAATGTATTAGAAACTGCAGGTACTAGTGTCTCCAATATAGTAAAAGTCACAGTCTATTTGAAAAATATATCTGATTTCAAAGAAATGAATCTAGCTTATAAAGAGTTTTTTGAAGAAAATGGTGTATCTGAGAAATTTCCTGCAAGAAGTACTGTTGAAGCAACTTGCCCACTTCCATATGGATTGATTGAGATCGATGCAATAGCAGTATTATAATCTAAAATTCATGAAATTTTCATTAGTATTTCTTTTCTTTATAACTTTATATTTTCTTCAGAGGATACTTTATAAATAATTAAATTTTCACTTTTATTAAGAATTATAAAAAAACTCGTGAAAATAATGGATAAAATGGAAAAAGCAATTATGCAAAAAATAGATAGTATGAAGGATGATATAATCGAGTTTCTCCAAAATTTGATACAGATACCTTCTGAAGTACCACCAGCGAAGTACAAAGAAATCTCTAAGTATGTTGAATCAAAAATGAAGGAATTTAAAATAAATACAAATGTTAAAAAGAAGAATGTTATTGGAGAAATTGGTGCTGAAACTGGGCTATCTCTTATATTTAATGCTCATCTTGACACAGTTCCCACTTATAATGGCTGGACTAAAGATCCTTATGGAGGAGAAATTGTTGGAAATAAAATTTTTGGCCGTGGAGCTGCTGATGATAAGGCATGTGTAGCAGCAGAAATTTTCGCAACTAAAGTTTTAATAGATCTAGGCATAAAACTTAACGGAAAATTAATTATAACTGCTGTTGTTAACGAGGAAATTGGCGGATTATTAGGTACTAAATATCTCGTAAAGGAAGAAGTTGTAAGTGGAGATGCTTGTTTATTAGGTGATGTTTGCTGTGATTATCCAATTGCTTATCAAGGTGGAACCATGCAAATGAGCTTTATTATTCAAGGAATTCGTCGCAATGCACAAGCCTACCCCGATTTACCTCCTCCTAATCGTAATAAATACTCTGGAATAAATTCTATCGGAAAGATGGTAAGAATTATGAATTTTTTAATGGAATTACAAGAGGAATTCAACAAAAAAGAAACTAAATATCCAATACCTCCTGATCTTCCATCTAGAATAAGTTCAGTAACCTTTACCGAAATAAAGGGAGGTAATTCAATATCTGCAACTCCAGATAATTGCATTCTGCAATGCTTAATTACTGTCATTCCAGAAATAGATTTAGACGATATTAAAACACGAATTTTAAATTATATAGAGGATCTTAAAAAAGAGGATCCTGACTTAAACATAAAAATCCAAATAGGGTTAATTATTAAACCTCACATAACAGATACCAATTCTACTTTTGCAAAAGCAGTAAAAAAAGCATTTAGAACGGTCTTCGAAGAAGAAAGAGATTTTAAAACTTTCATACCTACGACTGACGCCCAATTATTTCAAGAAAAAGGAATTGAGACTATTTTAATTGGTGCTATTCGAGGAGAGAATAATCATCATGCTCAAGATGAATTTGTCTACATAGATGATGTTTTAAATGTAACAAAAATCTACGCATTAACAGCTTTTAATTATCTTACATAAATTTGAATTAAAAGTTTTATTATAATTTAATTTCTTTAAAATGAGGACTAATGTGTGATACTTTAGTAGCATTAGGGAATTCAACCTTGGATGGAGGTGTAATTTTCGGTAAAAATTCAGATCGCCCATTTAATGAAGTACAGTTAGTTACATTTTCCCCCAGAATGAACTTTGAAAAAGATGATACACTAAAATGTACCTATATAGAAATTCCTCAGGTTCCTAATACAAATGCTGTTTTATTGAGTCAACCATATTGGATGTGGGGGGCAGAAATGGGTACTAATGAACATGGGGTTGTAATTGGAAATGAGGCAGTTGGTACTCTTGAATCACTAAGAACTATTGGACTATTAGGTATGGATTTATTAAGATTAGGCCTTGAGAGAGGGAAGACAGGAAATGAAGCATTAAATATTATAATCAATTTGTTAGAAACATATGGACAAGGAGGAGGCTGTGCATATGATGATCCAGATTGGTTGTATCACAATTCATTTATAATCGCTGATCCTAAAGAAGCTTATGTATTAGAAACTGCTGATAAATGGTGGATTGCTGAAAAAGTTAGAAATGTGCGTTCGATATCAAATAACATTTCTATTAGAGGTAAGGGAGATATTAGGAAGAAAGGAATAATTCAACATGCAATTGAAAAAAATTATTGTAAAGATGATCATGATTTTGATTTTGCAAAAACTTTTTCTGGAAATTCAATTTCTGCTCTGACTTCACAATATTCCAGAGGAGGAAAATCAACATCCTTGCTAAATGAGAATAGAGGTAAAATCACGTCAAGCTTAATGATGGAATTTTTAAGAGATCATAAAGCAGGAATTTGCATGCACGGCGGTTTTGAATCAACAGGGTCTCAAGTTTCTCATTTAAGAAAAGAAAAAAAATTAATCCACTGGTTATCAGGGACTACTCTTCCCTGTATCAGCATATATAAACCTTATACTTTTCCTATTGAAGGTCAAAAATATTATCCCCCAGGACCTTATCAAGAAGTAAATTCTGAATGGTTTTGGTGCAAGCATACAAAATCTAAACCGATTGATAAGAAAATTGAACTTGAGATTATTGAAAAATCTATTGTTTCTAGAGTTGATGATTTGGTAAATCTAGATAATAAAATATCAGATTATGAATTCAATGGTTATATTAAAGAGTTAAATTTAGAAGCTTGGAATAAGTCTTATGAGCTATTAAATTAAAAATAAGCTGAAGGATTAATTGGGAGATTAGATGAATTTAAGTAATTTTTAAAGGTTTTCTTATAATTAAAAAAACTTAATAGTTTTGGAGTATTTTTATTATTAATTTATATGGATTAAAAAGCTCTTAAGGTTTCGACAATGTCAATGAATAAATTAAGTATTTTAGGTATGGAAGGCGTAATTTCGAATTATAAACGTGGCCGCCATACAATACACCAGAAACACTGTATTATTGTGTTTTTAAATATAAAAACAAGAAAGGATGCAAACAAACTAATAGGAAGAACAGTAGCTTGGATAACCCCTACAGGTAAAGAATTAAAAGGGATAATATCTCGAGCACATGGAAATAGTGGTGCTGTGAGAGCTCACTTTAAAAAAGCGGGAGTCCCTGGTCAAGCTTTAGGAAAAAAAGTTAAAATTATAAAATAGTATACTTATTTTTCTACATATTTTTCCACTCGATTATATCTGGATATTACATGATACGAGAATAATATAGCTTTTTTTATGTTTTGGAAGTTCTTTTTCTTCTGATATTGCGATTTTAAAGGTAATTTTTACCTTATTTGGTTGGGTTTTAGCATTAATATGACAGAGCAAGTATGTAGATTTTGTCACAGATATGTGAGATTAGCTTATTATTGTGAAGAGTGTGGCTCAAGTTGTTGTCCAGAATGCCTTCATGAAAAAAAAGTAGATTTCTTTATATGTCAAGAATGCAAATCTAAAAATATAGTAATTTTAAATTCCGATAATAAGAAAGTTTGTAAGGATTGTGGAGCTGAAAACGTTACAAAAGTGAACCAACGCTTAAAATCCTGTCCAAAATGTGATTCCCATCAAATTATTAATATTTACGAAAAAAAAGAAGAATTAGAAAAGAATTTCTTAGAGCTAATTAAAAACACACGTTTATATATTGATCCTTTAAAACAAATCCTTGAAAAATTGTATTTTTATCAATCAAAAATAAGGGAAGTAAGAGATCCTCCTAATAAATATTATCACTTTCCTCAAATGGAATCAGATTTATTAGCTTTTTTTAAGTTATTTAATTATATTCAAAATACTTTATTTGAGAAAGTTAATGTTCATTTTCATCAAGTAAATCAAAATAAGGAATATTTTTTTGATATTTACACCCAACCAAACTCAAATATAAATATCATTGAGGGGCTTTTTGAAAATTTACTACGCAGTTTTAATTCTATTGAAGAGTTTATAAAAAATAATTTAGAAACATTTAATGATGGTTTTGATACTTTTGAGAAAAATCTTAGCTTTATTGATAAAGTAAAACATTATTTTAAGAACTATAATAAAATTCTTAGACTCGCAGAAGGTGAAAAACCTGTATATGCGATTTATGCTAAATTAACAAATGGATTAAATACACATGACAAATACAAGAAAGATAAGGGCATACTATTTATCACAAATTTTGATCTTTCATTTATTCACAAATATGGGGTAAAGAAAAATAAAAGAGAGTTAGTTTTTAAAGCTCCTGTTCAAGATTTAACAAGAATAAAAGAAAAAGGGAAGGTATTCAAGAAACTGTATATTGAATTCGCCTATGGAAAATATGAATTTACATTACCTCCTAAAATGGTTTCAAGAGTTATTGAATATATTCTCTTAGCGAGATCCTTTGATGAATCTACTATATATAACGATAAAACCGCCAAAAAACTTCAATACATTGATTTAGATCTGAATGACTTAACAAATTTTATTGAAGAGAGTATTAACTCATTTTTCAGTATAAAATGTCAGTATAATAAAAGTTTTGATAATTTTAATAGTCAAAATAAGGATTTAACTTACTCTTATGGTGTTCATCCCAACCAAATACCTAATATATCATCTCGAACACCAGCTCAATTTCACAATCCGCAAAATAGTGCTCAACCTTGGCTTAATTTTCCGGGGAATTCAAATATGCACCAAAGAACTAATAGAGTTTCTCAAGGGCTTCCTAATCCGGGCCAATCTTCACCATTTATTGCTAACTCTCAAATACCAAACTACAATAAAAACAATTTCTTCTCACAAAATCTTCATAATCCAAACCGCTATCAAAATTATAATCCTCAGAGAATCAATCCAAATAATAATTTTAATCCGCAGATGCAAAACCAAATGATTGATGATTTTTATGATGAAAATGGTGATTTCCAAAATAATCAAGTTATATATCAAGATTACAATAGAAATCATTTAACTAAGTTGTTTGATTCAGAGTATCTTCCATCAGATGATTCATATCGATATAAACAAAAGCTATTTAAACTTGACAAAGAAAAACACAAAAAAATGCTCGAATTAAATAAAGAACGATATAGTTTGAAAGAAACATTGAAAAAACTTGATACTAAATTTGATCAAGGAATTATCTCTGAAGTAGATTATTTTAAAACATTCAAAAACCTCCAAAAAGAAATTTATATAATTGAAAAAAAAATAAGTGAATTACAGGAGAATCTAGAAGAAATAGACACTCTTAAAAGAAACAGTAAAAATTTTGATAAAAGACGTTTTTATACCTAGAAGGTATTCTTCTAGGGTTATGCAGAATCTGCATATATTTTTATCTTAAATTTATATTTTTATCATTATAATATATCACATGGATAAAGAGGAAGGATTATTTACAACTTTAGTTGGAAGTTGGCCTTTAGAAAATACAAGAAACAATATGGTAAAGGTTTTTGATGATTTAATACATATTGGTATTGATTACCCTTGTTACCCTCAACTCTTATCTATGACCTATCAATTTTTATCTCCATTATCAAAGAAAATCCCGCAATTAGAAGAAATTGATGAAAAATTTTATTTATCTGGAGAGTTTAAAACACCAAAGGAACCTATAGCCCTTGAATATGGAAAATTTATTATAAATTATTTTAATGAGCATCCAGATCTAAAGAAATCAATACAAGGTACAAAAGCTTGCATAACTGGACCTTTCACTTTAGCATTTGAGACAATACTTAAAAACTCTATTGCCAAAGGTTTAAAACCAATAATGTTCGAAGAACCACGAGCAGTAATGGTTGATTGGATTGTCGATAAATTTGCTGAAGTTATTAAGCAAATAGCGACTGCTTATAGTGAAATGAATATAGACATTATTTCTTGTGATGAGCCAATTCTGGGATTGCTAGTAGGAAGGAAAATTTTGTTTCATTCAGAAGATTTTCTTATAAGAACCATTAATAAAGCAATATCTGGAATAAAAGGTTTACCATCAATACATGTTTGTGGTAGAATCAGTCCCAATCTACGGGATCTTCTCTTAAAAACAAATGTTAAAATTTTAGATCATGAATTTCGAACAAATAGCGAGAATTTTAAAGTTTTTGAGAAAAAACACTTCCAAGATACTGATAAATTTTTAGGATTGGGAACTGTTGAAGCTAAGTTTGCTCCAATTGAAAACAAAAGCTTGGATGAATATGTGGAAGAAATTGATTTCCTAAAAAAGTATATTAAAAGAGGAATTGAGCTTTATGGAAAAGAGAATTTAGTTATTAAACCAGATTGTGGTTTCTACCCATTAAAAGTCTTTGGAGAAAAAGAAGGATATGAAATAGCTATAAATAAGGTAAAAAATATGGTTCTTGCCTTGAAGGAATTAAGAGACTAATTATTAGATTGATTTTGATTAATAACAAAAAGTAAAAGAAATTTACAAAAAAAGATTTATCCTTCCAATTCTTTTCGAAGTTTGTCAATTTCGTCTTTTAATTGATCTTTCGATTTGAGTTCAGCTTCCTCTTCTTCAAGATCATATTCAGGTATATATTGTAGGTCATCAGCAGGAATTTCAGGCATAGTTCCTCCTTGTTCTAGGAGCATTTCCGTTTCAAGTTGGTTTAATTCATCTGTAACATCAATTGCAAGATCAATTTCTGGATCACCACCTAAAATTTCTGCTGCTTCTTCAATTTCTGCTACATATTGTTCAGAGTCTTCAGCAATTTCAGCAACTTTCGTAGGTGATGCTTTAGTTGCGATATATTCTAACTCATCCCTTATTCCTCCCATGACATCACCAGTTTGAGAGATTACCATTCCCTCTTCTATCGCTTGAATTTGTCTTTCAATCTTTAAACGTATATTATTACTACGGTCAACTTTTGCTTGATATGCTTTATATTGGACTAAATAGGTTTTTGCTCGATCTTTTTCACCTCGTTTTAATGCAATTTTTGCGTTTTTTCTGCTAATCTCTGCACGTTTATTATAGCCCTTATTCATTACATTTAATTTATGAATATGTCCTTTAGCTTTCAAAACCAAATCTTCCTTTTCTTTGCTCTTACGCGGAAAGAGTTTCTTTTTTAACCCCATTTTATAAATACACCATTTAGAACTTTAATTTAAGATCATCTGATTATATAACTTAAATAATATTTCAGACTTAAAAATTTAATATTATTTATTATTATATAATAAAATAATTCTCATCAAAAAAGTTTAGTATAGACCAATATTTAAGCACTATGAAAAAAATTATATTAGATTTTGAAACCAAAAGTGAAATTTTCAAAGATCTAGTTCAAGGAGCTATTAATAGAAATTTTTTCAATTTTTTAGTTTCTCAAGAGACTTTTAAAGAATTTAAGAAATTTGAAAGGTTGAATCTTTATTCTAAAAATCCTCTTATTCCTACTAAATACATGATATATGAAAATAAAGAACAATTCATAGAAAATCTAAGTCATCAAAAAAATTATAATAAAAGTCTTGGAGTTCTTTTTGATTTAAAAACTAAAGAAGATGAAAAAGAAATTATTAAATTAGCAAAAAATAGAAATGTGGATCATATTATTGTATCCACAATTGACTGGAAAATTATTCCTATCGAAAATCTTATAGCTGAATTACATTCATACGACACGGAACTAATTGCTTCAGTTAAAACTACAAAAGAAGCAGAGATTATGTTAAAGACGCTTGAAATTGGTGTTGATGGAATCATAATGAAGCCAAAAACTCTCAATGAAATAATAGAATTGAAAAAACTGTTACACTTAGATTATCACCTTGAATTAACTAATGCAACAGTTAAGGAAATTCAATCTATTCCTGAGAGTGAAAGAGTGTGTGTTGACACCACTTCTCTTTTGAATATAGGAGAAGGATTTCTAGTTGGTTCAACAGCAAAAGGATTTTGCTTGATTCACTCTGAGACGCTTAAAAATCAATTTGTATCACCTAGACCATTTCGCGTAAATGCTGGCGATGTCTCAGCTTACATCTTGGTACCTGGCGATAATCCTAGTAAACCTTATCGAACAAAGTATTTAAGTGAATTAAAGGGAGGAGATAGGATTTTAGCTGTAAGCTCACAAGGAGATGCTAGAATTGTTTTTGTGGGAAGAATAAAAATAGAAACACGTCCAATGCTTAGATTTGAACTAGAAAAAATAGTCCAAGATAAAAAAATTCAATTTAGTTGTATATGTCAAAATGCCGAAACAGTTCGACTAATCGGAGCTGATGGTAATGTAAAAGCTGTTGTTGATATTAAGATTGGAGATAATGTCCTTGTACACCTTGGATCTGGAGCAACACATTTTGGTACTTTTATAAGAGAAACCATAATAGAAAAGTAGGATTTATATTATTGGAGTTTTATTTATTTTTAAATTTAAAGTAAAAATTGAAAGAATTGGATGTAATTTAATTGACGACTTATTGGGCACCTTTACTTCACATTTATCAACCGCCAACTCAGGATCCTAAAGTTTTAAGAATTATTGATAACGAATGTTATAAACCATTGTTTTCCCTTATTGAGGATTATGATAATGCAAAATTTTCTTTAAATATTAATGGTGTTCTTATTGAATTATTGTATGAATTCGGATTATCTGATACAATGGATTTACTAAAGAATTTAGTGTCTGAAAGCAAAATTGAAATCGTAGGAACAGCAATGTTTCATCCAATCCTTCCGTTAATTCCTAAAAAAGAAGCTCAACGTCAAATTCAAATAAATGAGGAATTAAACAGAAGGCAATTTGATCGATGGGAAAGAAATGGTTTTTTTCCTCCAGAATTAGCAATCTCAGGAGGAATTGCTAAATTTATTCGTCAGTTAGGCTATAAATGGGTAATTGTGAGTGGAATTGCTTGTCCTATTGATTGGCCTTATGATAAAATCTATACATCTCCAAATGGGCTTCAATTATTTTTTCGAGATGATATCTTAAGTAATAAAATTGCTTTTAAGAACATTACTCCTAAGAATTTTGTTAAGGAGATTAAAACCGTGTATAAAAACAAAGAAAAAAACAATCCAACATATTTTATAACTGCTTTAGATGGAGAAACTTTTGGACATCATATTAAAAATTATGAAAAAACCTTTTTGGGCAAAACTATGGAACTAATAGATCAAGATGAAAATTTAAAAACTATTTTCATATCAAATATAGACCAACATTTTCCAATTGCAAAGAAAAAAATAATACCACGAGAATCAAGTTGGAGTACAACTTATGAAGATATTAAATCTAAAGTTCCATATCCTCTTTGGGATCATCCAGATAATGAAGTTCATAAATATTATTGGAAACTAATGAGAAGTTTGAATAATCTCATGAGTTTATTGGATATTCTTGATTTAACTAAAGACTGGGAAGTAAAAAATTATCTTAATACCGCCAGATATTATTATAATCGTGGAATCTATTCCTGTCCAACATGGTGGGCGAATCCACTTAATAAAACTTGGTCCCCAAATTTAATTTATAAAGGAATAGAAATATTAATGAGAGCAGCATTAAATGCTCAATTAGCATTAACTTACGATGGAAAATCGGATTTAGGAGAGGGATATTTTGATTCTATTTCCTACTATCACGGACTTCTCCTAATGGAATTAAATAATGTTACAAAAAAATGTTTAAAAATTACTGATGATAATATTGCATGAAATTCATTTAGTTTTTGAAATCAAATTATTAAGAATATGATTCCAATCATCTAATTTTTTTACATACCAAGCAGCTGAGTCTAATTCTCCATTTTCATTAGTAAATGTTATCTTTAATAGAGGCCTTAAAACTGATCTATGCATGTGTGATTTAGGATTTGAGATCTCAATGATAGATTTAGTAGGTATTAATAGCTGTTTTTTAGGTTTCCACATTCCAAAAAAAAGGTCTTCTTCGGTGAGTGACAAAACCCCATTCCCACGAACTTTCCAAACTCCTAATGATTCTAATCCAAAGAAGTTAGAGATATCATCTATAAGCAAAACGTTTTGATCATTATATTTTTCATGTATCTCATTAATTCTTTTTTTAAAGATTTTTTTAAGCATAATAAAATCAATTGAAATTGATATCCGATTAATTGAATAAAATGTAAGCAAAAATTATATAATTTCTAGTTTATATAATTTACAAAATAACATTATAATTAAGATTTTTATTAAAAAACAGAGCAATGTTAAAAGAAAACCAGAAAAAAATAAAATATTGTGTTTTCTGTGGAGCAGACGTAGCAGAAAACAAGACATATTGTCCTAATTGCGGTAAATTAATTATTAAGATTGTTCCAGGGAAAATGATTTCAAAACCACAATCCCTCTTAAAGGAAGAATCTTCAAGAAAGTGTCCTAATTGTGGTTCTATAATAACATCAACAGTTCTAGATCAATGTCCAATATGTAATACTGAATTAGAGAAAATATCTGAAATTAGAAAGGCCATTGTTCAAAAAAAACCTGGATTAATATTTACTAATAAAAAACTTGAACCTGAACAAAAATTTATTTTAAGGAAAGATAGTTGGAATCTAAAAGAAGGACTGAATGTTTTTGGAACATGTATTTATATATTAGTAATTGTATTTTTTTTACTGGCAACCTTTTCATTCCAATTTGAATCAGCTCCTCTTACCATTGAACAATTACTACTAAGTTATATTCCTGAATTATTATTTGGTATTTATCCACTATGGTATATTTATAATAAGAAGCATAGTTTTACCAAATTGGGATTTCGCTCTGAATCAAAGAAGATTCCTTTAGCGTTAATAATCGGTATTTTAGGAGCTTTAATGCTACTTTTACTCAATTTTTTTTCTGATAGCTTAATTTACTTCATGTCAGACCTAGGTTTAGATGTTTTTAATATTACAACTAGTATTGAAGAGTATAATCAAGTTATAAGAAATTCTGAGTTACTTTGGAATATTCTTCTAATACTATCTCTATGCGGAGTAACAATATCTTCAGAAATTGTATTTCGGGGGATTTTACATAATACATTGAAAAAAAGATTTAAAAACAATTATATTGTAATCCTTATAGTTGCTTCAGCTTATTCGCTTCTAATGTTGTTTTTCACAATTCCATATGGAATCTACTTCTTTCTATTTTATTTCTTATCATACATATTACTTGGATTCATTTATGAAATAAATCAAAATATATATAACACGATGATAGCAGGGCTCTTGAGCAATATAATTTCGTTTATTATAATCCTTCTCTAATTCATACTTTTCATTACTCCCCAAATATAAAATTTAATAAAATATAATAAATCAATAATCTCTAGATTTATTTTTTATTTTACCCATTGTTTTTTTATTACGATTCAATCTAATAGGTTTGGAGTAATTAATTTGGGCAAACAAGTATATAGAAATAAAGGAAGTAAGGATAATATTATAATTTCAATTGCTGGAGTACATGGGGTTGGTAAAACAACTGTATTCAATTTATTTAAAAAAGATAAAAAAGTGAAAGATAATAAAAAATTCAAATTTTTCCCCGAAAGATATGTAAAAAAACCTCCTTTCCCATTTGGATCCTCTGATAAACAAATTGGATTTAGAAGTGAGCTTCATTTTCTTCAACAACTTATTAGGCGTAATCAGAATATTGTAAATTTTGATAATAATTATAATGGTAGAATTATAATTTTAGATAGAACTCCATTATGTGTTTTAATTTATTCAAAGAGTTTGAATTTAAAAGAAAAAGACTATAACCTTATTTTAGACACTTACAAATCAATAGAATGGAAAGAAGACTTTATTTTCTATTTGAGTGCTGAACCAAATACAATTATGAAACGTATTATTCAGAGAGGTTCCTTAGAAAAAATCAGAAAGGAATGGAATGAGGATGATAGAGAATATCTATTAAGAATCATTTCCTTTTACAAACAATTTCTAACAACGAATAAAACGGTTTTTACTATCAACACAGAAGATTTGACTCCAGAAGATGTAATCCTTGAAATGAAGGCACTTATAACCCAGTTATCAGGATATTCTTTTGATAAGATTGAAAGACCAATCTCAACTCAAATGAATTTGTTAAAATTTTTTAAATAGAGTAATGATAAAATATATTAAAATAGACTTTCTATTTATACATAAATTTAAGCTCTAAAAAAAAGTATTCAATCTTTATTCTAGCAAGGTGGGAAAATAATTGTCTACAATTGCAGAAGACATTCGTAAAAATATGATGCTTCTTTTAAAAGAGGAAGAAGATAAAACTGATTTAGAAAATCTTGCAGTTTTGTCTCGAGTAGGAATGAAAGTAGCTAGCTCAACTTCTCCAGAATTAGATGCTGATGCCACCTCTGCATCTAGTACAGCATTAATAGATTTAGGATTAAGATTAAACCAAGCAACCATTCATGGAGCCCTAACTGAAATTATATTGCATAACACATCAGGATATAGCATTTTAATGGCTATTAATGATGAATATATTGTATTTGGGGGATTATCTCAAATTTACAGCATTGGATACTATTTAGGTTATTTAAGAGAATTGGCAAGGAAACTAAATAGACTAATTTCGGGGGATCAAGTTACTGAGATGATGCTTTCTCTCGAAGAATCTGAAATAGAAAAGATTGAAAAACAAAAACTAGAAGAAGAAGCTAAACCTATAATAAAACCCACTTTAAAACAGGATAAAGCCGCTTTAGATGACCTGTTAGGATTTTTGGATGAATGGGAAAAAGGTGATGAGGAGTTCGAAGAACTTGAACCTACAACTGAAAGTGGTATTGTCTCTATTCCTAAATCACTAGGTATGGGACTTGAAAAAGAAGTGAAAGCTGTCAATGAAACTCAAACTCCTCATGTGGCAGAAAGTATATCCCCAGAAACCCAATTTAAAGTATATGAAGATGAAGTACCCCCAATCCCTCTCGAAGATTATACTCCCATGGAAATTGATGACGAAACTATCTCTGAAGAAAAAACCCCAGTTGTAGAAGAACCTGTGTCTGCTGAACAATTGCCTTCACTTGATGAATTACCCTCTTTCGAAGATCTAGGACCTCCGGATTTTGAATCTGAAGTTTCCGCTTCTGAATACGATACTGAATTTGTTTTAGAAGAGGAATCAGAAGCGTTAGGTTCTGTACTTCGTGATCTTGGATGGGAAGAAGAGGATTAAACTTTAATACTCAAATAGATCTTCAAAATTACTAGTTTATAACTAAATTAATGAATTCTTTAAACATTTAAATAATATTATCTCTAATCTATATCTAATTTTTAATCTGATATTGTAAGCTCTTAGAATTATTATGACTGAACTTGAGATAGAACAAAGAGAAAGAGGAAAACTAAAAAAATTTATACTTTTTGGAACCCCTAGACTTGGAACAAATATTCTCTTAACTATTGTAGATTTTGCTTTATTAACTCTTTATAGTACTGGGTTTAACTTACCCGCTTGGCAAACCTTCTTAGCTACTAGTTTAGGAAAACTTAGTATCGCTCTTTCGCAATTTCTTTTAGGTTGGTTAAGTGATGCAAAATATACTAAATGGGGAAGAAGAAAACCATATTTAATAATATTCAGTCCACTCCTCGCAATTTCATTTATATTCTTACTGATCCCTAATCAGTTTTTATCAATTTCAAATACTACAGCCTTATTCACGTGGTTACTAGTATGGGATGTACTTTTTCAAGCTAGTTATGGAGTGACAACTGTGCATAATGCATGGATGGCAGAACAGTTCCAGGTTGCTGACCGTCCTAAAGCTTCACAGTTCATAAACCTTTTTATTTATCTTGGTGCAGGGATAGGTCAAATTTTCACCTTATTAGTGTTGACAGATTTTGCTACTCAAGTAGAATCAAATCCAAGTGTTTTACCTATTGAGTTTTTACTTGGTGTTTTAATATTTGCCTTAATTACAATACCATTATTTTATCTAGTGGCTATTTTAATGCCAACAGAACCAGATTACAAAATAGAAACGAGTCTAATTAGTAATTTAAAATCCATTATAAAAAATAAAAATTATTTATCTTTCAATTTTATGGAAGGATTTGCGAGTATTGCATGGTCTATTGTAACACCCACAATGCTAGCTTTTTTAAGAACAGTTCTAATCTTTACAGATATGGAATATATAATTGGTGGTTCAATCATAATTTTCGGTGTACTCTTTTTCTTATATCTTTGGAGAAAGTTGATAGAAAAGTTAGGCAAAAAAAAGAGTCTCCTATTTCTTTTTCTCTTCGCGATTATTGTATTACCCTTTACATTAATAAGCTTAATACCAATGGATTCATATCTGATTTATGGAATTATTTTTATAATTGGAGTAGTTGCTTCTATTGGTGGTTGGAATTTGTTTCCTTATATAATTTATGCAGATCTCGCAGAAGATGATGAAAAATCTACTGGAGAATTAAAAGCAGGTTTGTATCGTGGATTTTCTAGCATTATACTCAACATTTTTCAAGCAATAGGCTTAGGGTTTTCAGCAATTGTGAGCTTTCTTATAGGAGATTACTTATTCTTTATTTGGTGGGGCCCTATTTGCTCCTTGATATTAATCGGAGCATACTTCTATTCCAGAAGGTTTGTTAAAGTTGATTTTGAATGGGAAAAAAAATAAGAATTCAATTGATATATTAGACTAATTATAAAATAAAAAGAGATAAAAAAATAAACGGTATACACACTTCTAATTTTAATATCTTCTATCTTTTGATACAATCTTCACATTTAAAGCTTCAGGGCCTTTACCATCATTTGAGTTTTTGATTTCAAACTCAACTTCATCTCCCATATCCAGTTTTCTAAAGCCAGACATGTCAATATTTGAAAAATGAACAAAAACATCTTCTTGATCCGCAACGCTTATGAATCCAAAACCTTTTTTCGCATCAAACCACTTGACGAACCCTTTTTCCATTTTCTTATTTTTAGCCATATATAACTCTCTTGTTTTTAATTAAAAAATAAATACAACTCAAATACTCTTGTTCTGTTGACAGTAATATTTATTAGAATATATAAAAAAATCAATTTTTATTTTAAAATTTTTTTAAAGATACTTTCTTCTTGGATAAAATCAATAAATAATAGTTTACTTAATTTATGTAAGTATGATTTTCGATAAAGTTTTAGAAATTTATCAAAAATACTATATTTGTGTTCATTGTCTTGGTAGAATGTTTTCTCTCTTAGGTACTAATACAACAAACTCAGAAAGAGGTAATTCTTTATTATTATCTATAACTATGGAAAATCATAGGAATTATCTGTCTGGAAATAAAGATAATCAAAATAAATCAATAGATAATTTAAAGTTATTAGCTAATAATGCAAATTTTATTCCTGCTCAAAAAGTTTTAGAAAATGAAGGCTTATCAGATGTGAAGAACAATTCAAATCAGACTTGTTATTTATGTCATAATCTTTTTTCTAATATTGAAAACTATATACATAAAACAATCCAATTAATTGAAAAAATTGAATTTGAAAGCTTTTTAATTGGTTCAAAACCAGATTCTCAAATAGTTAACCAGGAAGATAAATTCAAATCAGAATTCAATCTTTTAGAAGCAGAATCATTTAAAAGCCATTTTAATCGAGTTTTAGGAAAAGCGTTAACAAAGGTGTTTAATAAAAATTCAGAGTTTTCTAATCCCGATGTATTATTAGTATACTCATTCATTTATAACGAATATTCAATTGAATTAATATTAAAATCTATCTTTATTTATGGGAGATATAATAAATTAATAAGAGGAATTCCCCAAACACACTGGTTTTGTAAAAAATGTATGGGGGAAGGGTGTAAAATTTGTAATTATACCGGTAAACAATATTTGATTAGTGTAGAGGATTTAATTAGTCCAGAATTCATAAATGAATCAAAAGCGACAGATTCAAAGTTCCATGGTGCTGGAAGAGAAGATATTGATGTAAGAATGTTAGGCTCTGGTAGGCCCTTCATTCTTGAATTGAGAAATCCTAAAATAAGAAAATTAAACTTGGATTCAATACAAACAAAGGTTAACAAAAAAAATAAAAAAAAGGTAAGAATCTATGGATTAAAATATAGTAATAAGAAAGAAGTAATCAGGCTCAAAACAGATGCTAAAGATACAAAAAAAAAATATAAAGCTATTGTTAAATCCGAAAGTAAAGTAAATAAAGAAGAATTTAACCAGAAAGTAATTCTACTGAAAAAAATATTTGAAAATAAAGAAATCAACCAAAGAACTCCCCATAGAGTCTCCCATCGGCGAAGTGATAGAGTAAGAGAAAAAGTAATATACCATATTGAAGGAAAATTAATAAAACCCAATTTATATGAGTTCGTAATAGAAACTCAAGGTGGAACCTATATTAAAGAACTTATCAATGGTGATGAGGGTCGTACCTTACCTTCATTTTCTGAAGTCTTTGAAACACCCCTTAATTGTGTAGAATTGGATGTTTTAGAAATTTCAATCTAATATTGATTTTAATTAAACAAATTTGGTCAAAATCAAAAAATAAATAAGCTATAATGAATAATTCTACTAAATCAATTTATTACTTTTATAATAATCTAAAAGGTGTATCGCAATAGTAAAACACCGTGGATATCGCAAAAAAACAAGGCATAAGCACAGAAAAAAAGTTCGTAATAGAGGTTTAGGATCTGTAGAAAAATACTTAATAGATTATAATATTGAAGATAAAGTAGATATAATTACAGATTCTTCTCAACATAAACGAGGAATGCCCCATTCTAGATATCATGGACGTACTGGAACAATAATTGGTCAACGAGGACGCTGTTATTTAGTCAAAGTGAAATTAGGAAATTCTAAAAAAACATTAATAATTGGGAAGGAGCATCTTAGATTAAATTCTGTCTCTGTAAAAGAATAATTTAACTACGTAGTGATTTAGAATGTCAGGCCGAAAAAAAGAAGAAAGGAGTGTTTCTATCCCTGAAGTGAAAGAGATTATGGAAAACTTAAAAGATCAATTATTAGAAATTGATGCCGATGAAGGAATGTCTCATTTTCAAGAAATTACCTATAATTATGTGAATAAATTTGCTAAATATGATGTGAAAACAGCAAAAAAAGTAAAGAAATTATTAATTGATAAGTATGAGATTGAAGAGATTTACGCAATTAACATTATTAATATTGATCCAAAAACGATATTGGAGCTTCGACCTATATTAGAAAAAAGTTTTACTGGTAAAACATTAACAGATGATCAATTAGAAGTTATAATTGAAGAAATGGAAGAGCTTAAATCAGCTTAATTATAAAATTTTGATTCTTATTTAGAAAATTCAAATAAAATTTATAAGTCTGTTTTGTTTTAAATTCAATGAGCAATCCCATCTAATTATGTAGTTCATTATAATTAAAAAACTTGAAATGGTAATCGGAAAAGTTAAAAATAAAATAGTTAGTAATGATGGAAAGAAGAGAGCGTTACAGAGGCCCTCCACGCAGAAGAGATTATCGTGGTGGACCAAAGAAGAAGAAACAATTTATAAAGAAATTTCGGGAAATCATTATCTTAGATCTATTAATGCATGGTCATCCCGAAGAAGATAAACCTAGTTGGGCCAAAACACCAGTAGCTCAAGTTCTTACCTTTCCTGATTTCGTCCTGTATGAGGTTAAGGTTAATAAAAATTCCGATGTTGTAGTTCAAGAACAGAAAACCTATGAAGAATTTTTAAATGAAGAAAAGTTAAAAGAAGTTTTAAAGAAAATAGACCATAATGAATTAACTAGTACTTCAAAAGCATTAATCTTACCAATTCTTGAAAAAGAGGTATTAAAATATGAAGAGGAATTTATCAATTTCTTTAATAACTCTACTTCAATTACTCCTAGAATGCATGCCTTAAAATTATTACCTGGAATTGGTCAAAAACATATGTGGGAGATACTTGAGGCTAGGGAGAGACAAAAATTTGGAACATTTCAAGATATTGCGGATAGAACAAGTATTTCTAATCCAGCTAAATTGATTGCACAGAGAATAATAAAAGAACTTCAAAGAGATGTAAAATATTACCTCTTTAGCAAGACTCAAAAATACGAATGAACCAAATGAATATTAGAGAAACACAACTCATTTTAAAACAACTGAGAATAAAACCTAACAAAAATTTAGGTCAGAATTTCATAATTGACAAAAATATTACAAAAAAAATTATTAATTTTTCTAATGCATCTCAGCATGACGTTGTTTTAGAAATTGGTCCTGGATTGGGAAGTCTAACTCAAGAATTAGTATATTTAGTAAAAAAAATATATGCTGTTGAAATTGATCAGCACTTATATACATACTTAAAAAATGAATTCTCCATATATGATAATATAGAAATTATTCATGGAGATATTCTCAAAATTGATCTCCCTAAACATAATAAAGTAATCTCTAATATTCCTTATACAATTACAGGCCCTTTATTAGAAAAAATATTTTTTAGGTTAAATTCACCTATAGGAGTATTAACTATTGAAAAAAGTATTGCAGATCGATTATCTTTAACTACAAATTATAAAAAATTCTCTCGAATTAGTATTAGTGTGAATGCTTTTATGAAACCTATTATGAAATCAACTATTCTAAGAAAAAGCTTTTGGCCTATTCCAAAAATCGATATATCACTCATAAAACTTATTCCTAAAGAAAATCTTAATCCTTTCTTCTTAGAGAATGAAGCAATTGAATTTTTTTTGAAATTTATAGCAGGAATAATGCCCTATAAGAATAGAAATATTGCTAATGCAATCGAGTTATTTTATAAAAATCAAATAGATCTTCGTTATTCTAAAGAAGATATTCTCTCGATTTTACAGATGAATAATTATGAAAATAAAAAAGTATTCACCTTTGAAATTGATGACTATATTGAAATTTGTAAATCGTTTTATTCATAGAAACAAATTAAAATCAGATTATAATATGCCAGCGTTTCCAGATCCAATTATTAATTGTGATTATAAAAATGTTTATGCTCCCTCTGATGACACATATCTAATATTAGATTATTTCAAATCTCATATTAATTCTATATATTTTGATGAGATAAAAATAACTGAGATTGGAAACATCCTTGATTTAGGTACCGGGACAGGGATAATTGCTATTTTCTTTCAATTAATTAAAAAAAAATTCCAAAATTTTAATCCAAAAATTTATGCTTCTGACATATTAGAAGAATCAATAAAATGTGCAGAATTAAACCAGAGTGAAAATGGAATTAACCATGAAATAAATTTTATAAATTCAAACTTGTTTAATTCCTTTCCAAATCACTTAAAATCATCATTTAATATTATTGTTTTCAACCCACCTTATTTACCTTCCTCTCGATTGATAAAAGAAGAAGAGAAAGAAGTTATTGATCTTAGTTGGGATGGAGGGAATGAAGGCTATGAAATCCTAATAAATTTTCTCAAGAGTGCTGTTCCATATTTAAATTTAAAGAATGAACACTATATTTATTGTATCACTTCTAGTAGGACAAATTTAAAATCACTAACTAGAGAAATTATTAAACTAGGTTATGAAAATGAAATTGTTGAGGAAAAACACATCTTCTTTGAAGATCTTTATTTAAATAGACTTATACATATTTAACACTAAAATGGTCTACGATTTCTTCTCTTTTCTAATAGGGAAATACCATGTGTATTAAGAGTTCTTGTTAAATTGTTGAGCAATATATCTACTTCTGTTGGTTTAAAAACAGCTCTTCTATGTGCTTCAATTTGAGGGATTGGTAAACCATAATTTTCATTTAAACTCGATATTGGCAATAAGATAGATGTTATTAAATCTGCTTTCTCCGAAGCCTTTTTAAATGAGTGTTTCTCCTCCATAAAAAACTCAATTCTGCAAGGAGTATCATATCGAACAGTTTTTAGATAGAAGGCATAAAAAGAGAGAGGAAAGTAATAAGGAATTTCCTTTTTAATTCCTGTATCTCTTATTTTATCAATTTCTCTTTTGCAATTGAATATACATGTTCTCTCAGATTTTTTCATCAATCTGTTAAATAAATCTATATCTGAAAAATACTCCATGACTTTTCGATAATCCGCTTTAATAAAATCAGTTAATCTTGCATGGTTAGGTTTTAATAATTGAATAGAATCTCTTAATAAATGACATAAAGCAGAAGTTCTCGTATCCTTGATCGAGCCAATTAACAATATCCCCTTTTCTTTGCAATTCAAATATAACTTATGATATTCTTTCAATAATCTATCATACTTCTTAGAGGTTTCAAGGTCTTTAGAAAATACTAAATTGATAGGCATGATAACAATCGATCCATCAATTATTATCATATCAATATTCGAAGAGCTTTCAATCATATTATTTAATAGGCTGATTTCCATGAATGTCATATCAATAGAGATATTATTATCAACCAAGGTTTCATCTCGATTAATTAAATTGCCTTGCACTAAATAATTATTAAAACCACTAAGATCGGGATAATATGCAATATGTGCAATATGGTTTTCTTTAAAATAATATTTTACTGCAATAGCTTTTAAAAATGAGAAATCTACATTCACATATTTTTTAGTTACAGAACTTCCATCAACACTTACTACATTTAATCCCCTAATATTTGCAGATTGAACAGTTTTTATCAAAGAATTTTCTTTAATATAGAATTTTGGAAAGTCAATAAATTGAGAAAAATCCAAATCATTGATATTTTTAAGAAGTATATTGACAAAGGAATTTTTTATTTCTTCAAGTGCTAAATATTCTTTTGCGATTATTTTAAGGTAGTCATGTAGAATTTGCTCTTTTGTTAATCCAACATTTTTAATAATTTCATTATTATACATGGTACTTTTAAAATTAGTATTATCAGAATTAACGTATTTATCCCGAATTGTCATTAAAAGTACAAATAATAATATTAATATTAATAATAATGAGATCTTTAATTTTTTGATTTTTTAGCAAGAAGGAAGGAAAACAAAATAACGAATAATGACTATACAGTTAGGAGAAAACCCATGGATTTTAATCGGATTAATGCTTTTTGAAATATTTTTTGTTATATTACCAGCATTATTATTTAGTAATTTGAATAGGAAGTCATTTATGGAGGAAATAAACGAGATGGGTTTCCAAAAAAATGATAATTTGTTGATAAAAATGATCTCTGGATTAAGTTTTGGGATATTTTTTTTCTTCTCTAGTAGTTTTATTATCTTTTTCTTTAAAGATCTTATCATACTACCTTTATTTGGTAATGAATTTGTTGAACTGGCTCAAGAGAGTGCCATTAGTACAGCTCCTATACAACCTAATGCTATTCAATTAATTCTCATAATAATTTTACAAGCAGTCATAACTGGACCATGTGAAGAAGCCTTTTTTCGAGGATTTCTTATTAAGAAGATTAACATAAAATTAAAACAAATTTACTCAATTCTTATATCCTCTATTTTTTTTACTTTATATCATATACCCCCATTTCTAGTTCCAGTTCCAACAATTATCACTTTTTTTGGCTATTATTTTACATTCGGACTTTTTTTATCTTTTATTTTTACATATTTCAATTATTCAATAATTCCATGCTCCATTGCTCATTCATTTTTTAATATCTTATTGATACTAATATAACTTCTGCCTTAATACGAAATTATTACTTTTAAATTAGACAAAAATTAATTAATATTAGGTATATTAATATTATAAATTAAAATTTAATCTGTCTTTATACTAAGGTTTAACCAATCCATACCTCTATTAAAGAGAACCCCAAAAATATTAAAATTATCGATTAGAATGACACAATACGACTATACGTTTAAAATCTTAATGTTGGGAGATGCCTCCGTTGGGAAAACATCACTTACAATAAGATACATTTCAGGGTTTTTTCAGGAAGACTTAAAATTAACAATTGGGGTAGATTTCTATTCTAAAACAACATCTTTCAATGATAAAAAAGTAAAACTACAGATTTGGGATTTCGGAGGAGAAGAAAGATTTCGATTCTTACTTTCTCAGTATTGTAAAGGTGCTAATGGTGCTTTTTTCTTATACGATATTACAAATCAACTATCATTAGCTCACCTTCCTGATTGGACACAAGTGATTAGAGAACATACCGGAGATATTCCGATAATGTTAATTGGTTCTAAAGTAGATCTTGATGAATTCAGAGTAGTTCCTAGAGAAGATGGAATATTAGCAGCAAAAAAATATAATCTAGCTTCTTTTGTGGAATTATCTTCTAAAACAGGAGCTAATGTTGAAAACACTTTTAATGTAATGACAGATATTCTTTTCCAAAGGTTTTCAAGTGAATAATAAAACCTTTTTATTTCTTGTTATTTATAGTATTATTCATTAATTAATAGTCATATGTTTAAAATACCTAAATTCATTAAATAACCATAAAATATTTTGGTAATGTGAATGGGAGACTCTAACATTGAAGAACCCCCAAGACCTAAAGGATTGAACATAAACACCTTGGCGCCATTAATTGATACTAGAGATATTTACGAGAAACCAATAAATCTAAATGATCTTCTCAAGAATTATGATGGAATATTAATAGACTTTTTCCGAGGAAATTGGTGAAGTCACTGTAAAAAGCACTTATATTTGCTAACTGATAATATCTCTGAGTTTGAAAAAAGAAATATTAAGTTAATTTCTATTGCTAGTGATAGTGTAAGACTTTTGAGTAAATTTAAAGAAGAAAATAGTTTTAGTGTTGATATCATTTCTGATAGAGGTGCTAAAATAGCGAAACTATATGATGTTTATTGGTTTGCACCTGGAGGCGGTAAAGATTATAAAATAAAACAAGCGGTTCCAAGTAAATTTTTAATCAATAAAGATGGAAAAATAGTTTGGAAATATATCGGTAAAGATAAGACAGATAGACCTTCAATTGAAATGATGACTAATATTATTGATGAATTAATTAAAAATCCCTAAGTAGAATGAATTGAGTGTAAAAAAATGAGACACTCATGGACGACCTCGTGAGGGTTTTGGGATTATATTTTCCTTTTTTTTATTTTTAAACTACCATTTAGAGACTTATGGGTTAAATTTTATATATCTAATAAATCGTTTGATTAATTCATTATATCTAAATCCCGTTTCATAATGATATCCACATTTAGAACAATAATGTAGGGTACAATCTGAGTAACCTTCACGATTTATAATATCGTCATTCATAAAATCTCCACATTTATTACATTTTATACTTGATAACATAGTTATTGTTATACGATAAGCTATATTTAAATAAATGAAGTAGGACGATTTTGTAATAAAACAAAAATAGAATTTAGAATATTTTTTTATTTGCCAAACCCAAGTTTCTAAACTTTGATATATTTAGCTTCCATATAAAATCCTAGAAAAATGACACCAAATATAATTAAATCAATTATTTCCACTAGATTTATATAAGCAGTATTTTCCCCAAGTATACGTTGAAAAACCGGTCTCAATATTTGAGAAAGTAAATATGCTGCAAATCCAATCATCAATACAAAAGAATTTACCTGTGAAAGGCGCTGATTCTTATGCGAAAATGCAAAAAGCCATACAATTACCAGTAGAGAAGGAATCACTACAGCAGGTAATAAAATACTTATTGAGGGAGTATCAGAGACTATTATAACAGCAGTAGATTCAAGAACAAGAACAATTATTACTATTATCAAACTAGTTTTATTTCTTGAAGTTTCATCTCTAAGATTCTGAAACTTATCTCTCAATGAGAGAGAAAATAATATCATTGTAATGCTCAAATATATCAATGAAAGTACCGTAAAAATTATGATGAAGAATCGAATTTTAATTACAAGTAAATTCAACGTTTCTGTAAAGTAACTATAAGTAAAATCAAAGAACAAATCTACCATTTTCCCAAAAGCCAATAGAAGAAAAAAGATTGCAAATAAAATGGGTAGGTCTGAAAGGAATTGTTTTTCCTGCTTAAACCATTTGTAAAACATATAAGTTGAACTCCCAAGTAAGATGAGAATTCTGACCAAAACTATAATAACCACTAAATCCATTCCTTGAATATCATTGTATGCTTGAATAATGATAGGTAGATTCAGAAAATAAAGCATAAAAACTAACATAAACCCAATTAAAGATCCCAATGAAAACAATATTTTGTACGAACTACTTTTTTTCATTTAAATAAACCTCTTATTGAAATGAATTTATTCATCCAATTTTTAAAAATTATTAATATAAAGTAACCATTTTTTTTTCTATCCAATTTATGAAACCATATAGAAAAATAGCCTTGAATTAGGAAATAAGAAGATTAATTGAAGGGAAATTGGATTATCAATAAAAAATTAATTTCTCTTCGCATTTTTTAATAAAAGAAGTAAACAAAACAACTACTGAATATTATTAAAACTAATAACATCTGTTCTATACAATTTTAAAAATAAAAAAAAAAATAAGAAGAGCTGAAAATAATAAAACCGCAAAAATTTAAATCAAAATTTTAGATTTAAATTAAACCAATAGCGATTTTCATATCTGCAGCAGTAACTTTCTTTCTACCGGAGTGTTTAGCAATATCAAGCGCGCAACCAGTTAAACTTTTAGCATATTCTTCTAAATAATCCATTAATTTATCAACTGCGGCTCGACTTACGATTTCTGCTCCAGCTTTTTTCATTAGAGCCCGTAGTGGACTCCATGCAAATGCAGCCATTTTATTTTTCCTCCACTTTATTTATAATATTTTTTTAAAATCTTTTATTAAAGAGTATCTAAATTTTAATTAGTATTTCTTATATTTAAATGTGTTGGTTGATCATCATTAATCCGATACATGTGATCACTCAAATATGGTCGACAAAAAAAATTGATGAAAAAAACTTATAAATTTTTTAATAGTCAATTCAATTGGTGTGAAATGATTAATTTTTGATTTCAGATAATAGAATTGTGTGACTATCATAGAAAACTCTAATATACTTTGGTGAAATATATTAGCCTAACAAGTATAAGCTGTTTAGGAAATAAAAGATCAGGTATTAAATTATATATAAATTTTGTATAATATTAATTCTGACTTATCAATTACTAGATTTATATTATACAAGATTCCAATATTTTCTAATGTTTTTATGTTAAATTAAAATTTTTAAGGAATCTTCTTATTAATTCTATTATATTTTATTTTAACCAAATTTATATTAGGATATTAAATTAACACATTTAAAAATGATGGAATTTAAATCTAAACTTTTAATTGTTTCTGATATTCATCTAGGCTCCCTAGATTGCGAAAGGGAATTATTTCTTCAATTCTTAAATAGTATTGTGAATGGAGAACATGGTAATAATGTACAGTCACTTATTATATTGGGAGATTTTATTGATTTATGTACAGACACTACAAAAACTCTATTGGAACGTGATAAAGTTAAAAAAATTTTAACAACTTTAATGGAAATTAAAAAGAAAGTAAATCTCATTTTAGTTCTCGGTAATCATGAAATACCTGTTACTGGGGACTACGATGAAAAATTTAAGCGCCGAAAAGAAAGATTTTTGAAGCGATTTGAAAAGAGTGATTTCAAAGAATTATTTGATATGGAATTCTGTTGTCAATATATAATTTTAAAAAAATGGAAAAATGAGGATATGCTTTTATTATATGATGAGAGAAATCAAATTGAAGCTAATCCTATTAATCAAGTAAAAATACAGGGATTAGATTTAGATAATGACTATGAATGTCTTATGACACATGGTTATCAGTTCGAGAGTGATGTTTATCGTTTTTTTGTAGGGCAAATCTGGAAGTCATTAATAACCAATAATAATTTTGAGGTAAAGGAGACTTTTGATTATTTCTGGAATTATATAATAAAGAAAGGAAGAAAAGTTAAACCTATCACATATGAAATGATGAAATATGAATTAGCTATGTTAAAGAATAAATCTTTAGAATTTGTAGACAATCAGTTTTTAGAATTAAGTAATTTGGAGTTTAATTTAATTAAAGCAAATATGCGTGTAATGAAAAGATGGCATCACGCAAGTAAACCAGATTACTATTTTGATGAAATTAAGATATTTTTAGAGGATAAAGGTTATGAACTTTCAAAAATAAATCATCTCATATATGGTCATTCACACCACAATGGAATTGCTTATGGAAATATTAACAATCAGCGAATAGAAATAATGAACGATGGTGCTTGGCAACGTGTGCAACCCTCCTACGTTGAAATTTTATCAAAAGGAATGTTAAAATTATATTCTTTTCCTAATATCCACAAATCCTAAAAAATGTAACATTATTTTTGCTTCTCAACACTGAATTATTTTTAAATGTCCATAACCTATAAATCCCAGTTTTTATTTTTTTATAGTAAGTTTAGTTTTTTTAAATATAATTTAACTTTTAACTTCATGTCTAAGCAAATAAATACTATTTCTGAGACGTCTAACAAAGATAAACCAGCATACATTTTTAAACTTACAATTTTGGGTCAAGAACGCGTTGGGAAAACATGTATTGCTAGAAGACTATGTTTCAACACTTTTGATGTTAATACAAAGGAGACTTTAGGAATCGAATTCTATACTAAAGATATACCTATTATTGTTGATGGAGAAAAAACATTCGTACGACTCAGTATATGGGATTTTGGTGGAAGAGAACAATTCAAAAAGTTATTTCCATATTATATTAATGGTGCTAATGGAATTTTTATGGTTTTTGATCTTATAGATCTTCAAACATTATTAAGATTAGACTGGTGGTATGAGAGACTCTCAGAATATAATCACGGTCATACGCCAAGAATGTGTATTGGAGCTAAGAATGATCTAGTGAAGACTGCTGATGAGAAATCTAAAGTGGATGATTTAGTGATTAAAAGGTTCATGGAAAGGCATGAAGAAAATGATTTTTATAAAACTTCTTCAAAAGATAATTGTAATATTGATGTTATTTTTAAAAAGCTCGTCATCAAAATACTAAAGAAAAATAGATTAGATTTTGATCAAGTACCATAAAGAAATTATATATTTTTATTTTTTAATGAATTTAAATTCAGAATCCGGATAATTTAAGAGGTATATTTGAAATGGTTGAAGTTTTTCATAATGAAGATGGAGATCTCTCAATTTTAAAAGATAAAACGATTGGTATTATTGGATATGGAAATCAAGGGAGAGCTCAAGCTCTTAATTTGAGAGATTCAGGATTAAATGTTATCGTGGGTAATATTGAAGATCAGTACAAGAATATTGCAAAAAAAGATGATTTTTTAGTTTTTAAAATTGAAGAAGCTACTGAAAAATCAGATATTCTCTTTTTACTCCTCCCAGATGAAATATTGAATGAAATATTTAAGAGAAATATTAAACCGAATTTAAAACTAAAATCTGCAATTGTTTTTGCTAGTGGATATAATATAGGTTTCAACTTGTTAAAACTCCCCGATAATATAGATATAATGCTGATTGCTCCCAGAATGATTGGAGTGGGTGTTAGAGAGAATTTCTTGAGGAATACAGGGTTTTTTAGTTTTATCGCTATTGAACAAGATGCTTCAGGTCAGGCTAAGCAGATCTTACTTGCTTTAGCTAAAGGGATTGGATCATTAAAAAAAGGAGCAATAATGTTGACTTTTAAAGAAGAAGCTGAATTAGATTTATTTAACGAACAAGGATTTGGGCCTGCATTTGGAAGAGTTTTATTATCAAGTATTTACACCTTGATTGATGCGGGATATCCTCCAGAAGCAGTATTAATTGAAATGTATATGAGTAATGAAATGTCTTATACATATAAAAAAATGGCTGATGTAGGACTAGTTAAGCAAGTAGATTTTCATTCTCAGACGAGTCAATATGGTGCTATGAGTAGAGGTATAAGGTTTAGAAAACTCCCTCTTCGTGATAAAATGGAGAAGATTTTAAAAGAAATTCAAAATGGAGAATTTACTAAGGAGTGGGAGAAAAAGATTACTAAATTAAAATTTAAAATGATTAAGTATTTTGCGACTAAACAAAAGATCAATAAACTGGAAAAACAAGTCAGAAGAAGCCTTAAGTTAAAACTATATGATATTTATGAAGAAGAATCGCCGACAGAAGCAGAATTAGTTGAATTAAAAAACATTTCTGAAGAATTAAAACTGTTTGAACAATATTACGAATAATCTTTTTCAAATTATATTAAAATAATAACTACGCCTAAAATAGTTAAAAGAATTCCTATAAGACCAAATCTAGATATTTTCTCCTTGTTTATAAAGTAAGTTAAAGGAAGAGCGAATAATGGACTTGCAGTTGCTATTAATGAGACTACATTTGGTCCTGCTAAGTGTACTGATTCAGTATATAGATAGGCTCCTAATGATGTTCCTATTAATGAAGCAACTAATAATAATATCCATGATTGTGCGGATACCTTTTTATAAAAACCATTATTACTCTTTTTTGTTAAAACCTTTTCTCTTAATACCATTGAACCTAAAATCATCAACGCAAAAGGAAATCTAATTAAATTCCCAATAATAGAACTTAATTCTTCAGTAAGAATAATCTGGTCTATTTGAAGGGTTGCAAATCCAATCAAAACAGCACCAATAGCCCACCCAATAGAAGCCGTAAAACAAAATCCAATTGCTTTAATATGCTTCTTCTTTAACTGGTTTCTTTTAGATTGGTCCAACACAGAGTTTCTATCTTGTTTTACTTTTTTTGATTTTCCTATTATTACTACTCCAAAACCAATCAAGATTAGAGATAATACTAAATTGAGTTTAAATGCTTGACCAAAAAAAATAAAAGATAATATAAAGGTAAAGAGAGGAAATGTCATTGAAATCGCGAGAGCTATCGTAGTGCCTAATTCTTTTTGAGCAATGAAATAAGCTGTGTCACCAATTACCTGACCAAATACGAAACTTAAAATTAATAAAATCCATAATTCCCAAGGAATTATAAAAATAAGATTTAATTGATTTAAAAATAGAACAATAAAGAAAAAAGTTAGAGTACCAACTGCAGTTCGAAAAAAATTGATGAAGGTTGGACTTACTTCTTTTTCTGTCTTACGAAAAATAACATTAGAAACAACAAATGTAAGTACTGCTGAAATTGCGACAAGTTCTCCTAGCATTGATTATATTCATTTTCCCCTTGTATTTTCATTCTTCATTGTTAAATCAGTGTTACAATTATAACATAATTTTGGAATAGATTCAAACTCAATTCCACATTTAGGACAAATTACTTTTCCTGAACTAGCAATTTCATGAAAATCTATAGTTTGTTTCTCAAATTTTAAATCTATAATTTTCTTTAATATTAAAGAAAAACCAATTGAATATAATATAATTGTCATTCCAAGAACTAAAGTCTTTATAAAAAGGTAAGGAAAATAAATATCGAAATAGGGTTGATAGTAGTTAAAGAGAAAAACATAAAAAAAGAAATTAGGAAAGAAAAATGTTATCAAATTCATAGAGTAAACTTTTCTATAATTATTGTAAGCAATTATTGGAATTATAGATATTAACAGCCAGATTGCAAAGATAAATAATAAGTCAATCAAATCGTCATACATAATATAGTTGACCAACCACTCAATTATACCTATTTGCACTTCAGTAGTATCAGGAGGTGGTGGAATCAGTGAAAGATTTAAATCGAATTTGTACCCTAATAATCGAATTATTAGAAATAAAATTGATATTTGAATTATAAAAAGAATAATCCTACTTCTAATAATTTCAACTGTTTTCATTAATATTTACTAAATATTTCAAAAAATTAAACTCTTCTAAATAAAACCTATCTTAAACTAAGTTAATAAAAAAAAAAAATTACCTTGAAATGTATAAAGAATTCTATTTGAAATGCCCAAAACAGTAAAATTTTTAATATTTGCTATCTTTATTAATATACAGTGGAAGACTCGTATTCTTATTTTTTAAATATGGCATATTATAACCATTATAAAGGATGTTTTCTCCCATGATTTGTACTTCTTCTTCAAATTCAATTTATATAAGTATTTTTAGAGGTATTTAACTTATGAGTTATACATTTTCAAGAACAAAAATGATTGAAAAAATTAAATTTGGCCTTCTCAGCCCTGATGAGATCCGTAAAATGTCAGCTGCTCGAATAATAACTGCAGACACATATGATGAGGATGGTTTACCTATACCTTCTGGACTAATGGATCAACGTTTGGGCACTATTGAACCAGGTCAGCGTTGTCAGACGTGTGGTAATCTTGTGAGTAATTGTATGGGTCATTTTGGCCATATCGAACTTGCTAGACCTGTTATTCATGTAGGTTATGCTAAAAAAGTTTTAAAAGTATTACGAAGTATTTGTCCAGAATGCTCTCGTTTAATGCTTACAGAGGAGGAAAAAGAGAAGTTTAGAGAAGAACAGAATAAGCATCGAAAGATTTTCTTTGAAGGAGATGAAGATGCAGCTAAAATAGTCTTTAAACGAGCAAGAAAGACGAAATCTTGCCCCTATTGTGAAGCAAAAAAGAAAAAAATTATTATTGAAAAACCAACAACTTTTTATGAAGAAGAAGAAGGAAAAGGGTCGCGAAGGATAACACCTATAGAAATTCTAGAACGTTTAAAAAAGATGAGTGATGTTGATCTTAGGATCCTTGGTATTTCCCCTGAAAATGCTCGTCTTGAGTGGGTAGTTTTTACTGTTTTACCAATTCCTCCTGTATGTGCTAGACCTTCTATTACCTTAGATAGCGGAATTCGTTCTGAAGATGATTTAACACATAAATTAGTTGATGTTATTAGAATTAATCAAAGATTAAGAGAAAATATCGATGCTGGAGCACCTCATTTAATAGTTGAAGACCTTTGGGAATTACTACAATACCATATTACAACATATTTTGATAATCAAGTATCTGGTATACCACCTGCGAGACATCGATCTGGTAGAGCACTTAGGACATTAACTCAGAGGTTAAAAGGCAAAGAGGGAAGATTTAGAAGTAATTTGAGTGGTAAAAGAGTTGATTTCTCAGCTCGTAGTGTAATCTCACCAAATCCTTATATAAGTATTAATGATGTGGGGGTTCCAATTGAAATTGCAAAAATTTTAACAATCCCTACTAATGTTAATGATTGGAACATCGAAGAAATGAAACAGATGGTCTTGAATGGACCATTTAAACACCCTGGGGCCAACTATATTATTCGTAATGATCGTAGGAGGATTGATCTTCGATATGTAAAAAATCGGAAGATTATTGCTGATATGCTTGCACCAGGTTTTACCATTGAACGCCATTTAAATAATGGTGATTTAGTATTATTTAATCGTCAACCTTCTCTTCATAGAATGTCAATAATGGCTCATGAAGTAAAAATAATGAAAGGGAGAACATTTCGCTTAAATTTAACTGTATGTCCACCATATAACGCTGATTTTGATGGAGATGAAATGAACTTGCATGTACCCCAAAGTGAAGAAGCTCGAACAGAGGCAGAACTACTTCTAAAAGTTCAAGAACACATATTATCTCCGAGATTTGGCGGTCCAATTTTAGGCGGCATTCAGGATTTTATCTCAAGTGTTTTCCAATTTACAAGTAAAGATTCTTTATATACTAAAAAAGATGCTTTAAAATTATTATATACTGGAGATGTTTTCGAGAACAATCCTAAATTTAGTTTAGATCAACTCACTCCTGTTGTTGTTGATCCAGAACCTTTTTATTCTGGAAAGGACATTTTCAGTGCATTATTTCCAGATGATCTTAATATTAAAGTTAAATCAAAGTTCTGTAAAAAATGTGAAGTTTGTGAAGAAGAAGACTGTCCTTATGATGCATATGTTGTAATTAAAAATGGGCATTTAATAACAGGTACTATTGACGAAAACTCGTTTGGAGCCATGCAATCAAATAGTATACTACAACGAATTATTAAGGATCATGGTAACGCACGAGGGAGAATGTTTTTAGATAGTGCCACAAAAATGCTTTTATATGTTATTCGCCAGAATGGAATGACAATGGGATTGGATGAAGTTTATGTACATGGACATGCATATGAAGAAATTGAAAATATATTGAAGGATGCAAACATCGAATCTGAGAAACTAATTAATGCATTCTATGAAAACGATACTAAAATCCTTAGAAGAGCACCTGGGCGTTCAATGAGAGAAACATTAGAATTAAGAATTCGACAAGTATTAGCAGAAGCTAGAAATAAAGGAAATGAAACTGCAGCAGAATTCATTGGAGATGAAGCTCATTCTGTTATTATGACTAAATCTGGTGCCCGAGGGAATATATTAAACCTTGGACAGATGTCTGCGCTTGTAGGGCAACAAGCAATTAGAGGAGAAAGAATTAATCGTGGATATAGTATGAGAACGCTTCCTCATTTTAAAATTAATGATCTCACACCTAGATCAAGAGGATTTGTTTCTTCTTCCTATAGAAATGGTTTAAAACCAGTAGAATTCTTTTTTCATGCAATGGGAGGAAGAGAAGGATTAGTTGATACAGCTGTTAGAACTTCAACATCTGGATATATGCAGCGTAGGTTGGTGAATGCTTTACAGGATATGGTTGTCGAAAACGATGGTACTGTGAGAAATTCTGATAAAAATGTTATCCAATTCTGCTTTGGAGATGATGGTATTGATGCAATGCACACTGATCATGGTGCTGCAGTGAATCTAGATGTTTTATTATTAAAAGCAAAAGCTCTAAATGTCAATGAGGTACGTGAAGAGATTAAAAAAGGTTCTTCCTCAAAAAAAGCTGAACCTAAGAAAAAAATAGATTCTGATAAAAAACCAGCAAAAAAAGTTGAACCTAAGAAAAAAATAGATTCTGATAAAAAACCAGCAAAAAAAGTTGAATCTGCTGTAAAACCAGATGAAAAAGTAATAGATGAAGAATCTTTACAACAAAAATTTGAAGAAGAAACAGGAAAAAAAGCAATTTGGCGTGGTAAAGAAACCAAAGCATATAAAGAATGGAAAGAAAAACAAAATTAATAAAATATATTTTGAATGTAAAGGAAGATATAAATGGCAAAAGTTAATCCAAAATATTTAGATGATCAATTAGAAATATTAAAAAAAGATGGTATTCCTAAAGATTTAATCGTTAGAATAAGAGATAAAGTAATTGATGAAGATTTAGAAGAAGAACAACTAGAATACCTCTTAAATAAAATTTATATTAATTTTAATAATGCTCTTGTAGAAACTTCAGAACCAGTTGGTACTGTTGCAGCACAATCAATTGGTGAACCTGGAACGCAAATGACTCTAAGAACCTTCCATTATGCGGGAGTAGAAGAGTTTTCTGTTACTCAAGGATTACCTCGATTAATCGAGATTGTGGATGCACGTCGTTTTCCAAGTACACCACAAATGTCCATATTTCTTGAAAAACCTTATTCGGAATCTGAAGAAAAAGCAATTGAAGTGCATAATCGAATAGAGCAAATTCGTATAGAACAAATTATTCATGATATCGACTTAGATTTTGTAAATTGGAATATCGTGATAAATTTAATCCCAGAAATTTGTGAGAAAAAGGGGATTGATATAAATGAAATACCTGAAATTTTGAAGCGCTATAAGAAGAAAGGTACAATAAAACGTGAAGGGAATTCGATCATTATTGATCCAGGTATTGAAGATCTGCAAAGTTTGCAAAAATTAAGGGAGAAGATTCTTAAAAAAGTAGTAAAAGGGATAAGAGGTGTAAAAAGAGGTTTATTAACCCCATCAGATGATGGTGAAGAATGGGTAATAAAAACTGAAGGTACAAACATGCAAAGTGTTATACAAATTGAGGGCGTTGATGTAACAAAAACAGTTTCAAACCATATTCATGAGATAGAAAAATTATATGGAATTGAAGCAGCACGTCAAATGATAATAATAGAATCTCAAAAAGTGCTTGAGCAACAAGGATTAGATGTAGATCTAAGGCATCTACTAATATTGGCAGATCTAATGTGCTATTCAGGATCAATTCAATCTATTGGACGACATGGGATCTCCGGTTCAAAATCGAGTGTTTTTGCAAGAGCTGCTTTTGAAGTCACTGTTAATCAACTTCTTGATGCTGGACTTTATGGCGAAGAAGAACGACTTTTAGGTATTCCCGAGAATGTAATTGTAGGACAAATTAGCCCTATAGGTTCTGGCCGTGTTAATGTAATGTTTGATCTCGATGCTAATTTAGATATATTAAAAAAGAAGAAAAAATGATAAAATCAATCGAAAAATTTTAATTTAGATGAAACAACTTAAACGTGCTTAAAAAAATTAAAAAAGTATTGTTCCTTTTACTTATTATATAGAAACTGTTTGAATATATCATGGCAAAGAGAAAAACTAAAACTTCTGTGGAGAAAGTAGATCTTAGTAGGAAAAAAATAAAAGAGTTTGATGTAGATACTAATATCAAGGTTGCTTATAAGACTGGTAAAATTATTTTTGGTAAGAGTCAAGTTCTTAAGAGTATACAAAGAGAAAATCCCTATAAAATGCTAATTGTGAGTAATAATTGTCCAACAGATTTGATTAATGAGTTAGATAATTATAATTATCTTCTAAAGGATAAACTTTTTATTTATAAATATAAAGGTTCAAGCTGGGACTTAGGCTTAGCATGTGCTAAACCTTATATGATTTCCATTATTGGAGTAATTGATTTTGGAGATTCAGACTTAATTTCTTTAAAAACTAAATGATATTAACAAACAGTAGAGACTTGGTTTTTTCATGTTAAAAAGAAATATAAAAATTGACCGGGAAGCAATGGAACTTATTTCCCTATTTAATAATATCTCGGGTGCCATCATTAAAGATTGTCTTATCTTTAAATCTCCTGAAAATGGTTCTGAAATTATTATTTTTTTAGTAAAAGAAGAGGATGTTGGAAAAGCAATTGGAAAATCTGGTGAACACGTCAAAGACCTGAAATCTAAACTCCAGAAAAAGATTGACGTAATTGCTTTTTCAGAAAAATTAGATAAATTTATTCAAAATATCTTACAAACAACAAAAAATACAATAATGGTCCAAAATATTGAAATCAAAGAAAATCGAAACCTAAAGAAGACTGTTGTCATAACCGTAAGACCTCAAGATCGTGGAAAAGCAATTGGTAAAGATGGCTCCATGATAAGAAAAATTAAAGAACTAGTTTTGAGATATTTTGAAGTTGATAATGTAATAATAAACACTAAAAATGTCTAAATTTTCCTTTTAGAAATTAACTTCCCCTCTAATTATACGTAAATTTTAAGTTTAAGGAAACATTTTTTCTCCTATTAAAGTTAAAAAGTAGGTGTTATTAATAGCCCCTAAAGGATTATATGCAGCAAGAAAATTACAAATTAATCGAAAAAAATTTCGATGGTCCAAAACTAAATATAAAAGGAGAAAACTTCAATTAAAGAAGAAAGTAGACCCATTGGAAGGAGCTTGTCAAGCTCTCGGAATCGTTCTTCAGAAAGTTGGTAGAGAAAGTAAACAACCGAACTCAGCTATTCGGAAATGCGTTCGTGTTCAACTAAAGAAAAATGGAAAAGGAGTTACTGCGTTCTTACCTGGAGTGTTCTAAATATTTCTTTTAGTACACAGAAATGGAGCGCTTAACTTCATAGAAGAGCATGATAGAGTGATCGTCGAAGGAATTGGAGGCGCCAAAGGACGCTCCATAGGCGATCTCCCTGGAGTTCGTTATAAAGTAGTCAAAGTTAATGGTGTGAGCCTTGACGCTCTTTTAGCTGGAAAGAAAGAGAAACCACTCCGGTAAAGAGGTTTTAAGTTATGAGTAAAACAAAGAAGGAAATAAAACTATTTAATAAATGGCCTTTTACAGGCATTAAGGTTGACGATGTAACCCTAGAAAATTATATTAATTTGAAGCCTATTATTGTACCACATTCTTCTGGTAGACATGAACATAAACGATTCTGGAAATCTTCTAAAGTTTCAGTAATTGAAAGGTTTAATAATAGATTACTTTCTCCTGGTTTTATAAGCGGAAAAATTAGAGGTCATAAAAGTTCTTATAATTCTGGTAAAAAAATGAAATTGTTAAGAAGTGTCGAGAATGCTTTTACTTTAATCGAATTGCTAACCGGCCAGAATCCAATACAAGTCTTAGTATACGCGATAATTAACACAGCACCTAGAGAAGAAACCACGAAGATAGCAATGGGAGGTATCAGTTATGCGTCAGCAGTAGATATCGCCCCACAACGTCGAATTGATTTGGCGATCAAATATCTCGTTCAAGCAATTGGTGCTAGATCCCATTCTAATGTTAAGCAGTTTGAAGAAAATCTAGCACAAGAATTAATACTAGCAGCAAATAATAGTCAAGAATCTAGAGCTGTTAAAAGGAAAGATGAAATTGAACGAATAGCCGTTTCTGCAAGATAAATTTTTTCTATTACTAATTTCTAAATTAAATTTTAAAAAAAAAAATAAAAAAAGTAAAATATTTAGGTGTGAGCAGCACCACAATAACCACAATACTTAGCTTCCGGGTTTGCGATACTTCCACACTCACGACAGAAATTAGCTTGATTATCTATTTTTGGTTTTGCAGGTGGTCTATATACTTGAGTAATCTTAATTTCACTTAAATCAGTTCCACATTTAAAACAAAATTTAGGGTTTCCCTTAATTTTCATTCCACATGTTGGACATGCCATGAGTACCCTGGCGCCACATTCTTGACAATAATCCCATTTCTTATCAAATTGTTTTCCGCATTTATGACAGAACTTTATTTCTCCTGAAATATATTCTAAAACAGTAGGAATAAGGGCTAAAACAAATAAAGTACCGATTGGAATTGCAGGAATCCAATATTCTTCAGGGGTAAAGACTTCACCATAGATGAGAGCAACCATTACAATTACAGTTATGAAAAATATGGTCCATGCTCCGATTATCCCCATTTTAATCCTCTGTTCAGATCTATAATCCACAACTGTAGCCATAATTGATAAAATCAATAATACTCCAATAGGAATAATGGGAATCCAATAGTCATAAGGCATAAAGACTTCACCAAATATGAGAGCGATCATTACTACAGTAACGATTGCAAAGATTGCCCATAATCCTGTTGTTCCTATACTAATTTTTCTATTAAGTTTATTAGAATTCATAAAAATACACTTTTAAAAGTCAGGTATTTACCTATATGTTTAATTTTTTTTAATATCTAAAGAAGTAGTAAAGTAATATTAAAGATATTTGTAGTCCAGTTTTTATTAGTCAAAAAAAAAAAAGAATTGTAAAAAATTTAAATTTTTATTTTGTAATCCAAGATGGTGACTACTATCGCAGCAATTAAGAAAGTACCCATAAAAATCCAAGAGATCCAATAGTAACTAGGAGATAATACTAGTATTTCGAGTATAACGAATGTAAAAGATCCCACTAAAAATAAAGTCCACATCCCTAAAACTCTCGTTTTAATTGGCCTTCTAATTATGATATAAGTTATTAAAGCAGCTAAAGCATAGAAAAGA
>JAEOTW010000124.1 GCA_016839655.1 Promethearchaeota archaeon
AATTAATTATGGGAGAAGCTGATGAAGGATTACCAGTGGTATTAATAAGGGGTTATAATTTTGATTTTAACGAGAATACATCAATTAAACAAATTATAAGAGATAAGAAAGTTGATTTGTTTAGAGGTAAGAGTGTTAGTAAGAGTTTTGAAGATATATTGAGATCACGGAGAAGCTACAAGTTTAGTTTTAGTGATAAAAAAGTAACAAAAACATTAATAAATGAGAGTATAGAATTAGCTCGTTGGGCACCAAGTGCTCATAATGGTCAATTTTGGCGTTATATTATAATGGAACAAGAAAAATACCGTGGAGATCTAATCAAAAATATGAATAATAAATTAAAAAATGATTTGCAAAGAGATGGCAAATCGGAAGATTTCATCAATAGCAAAATCGAAAAGACTAAATCAAATTTTTTAAATTCTCCATACTTGATACTCCTTTGCATAGATACAACAGAGTTAGAGAACTATTCAGACAGTGTCCGAGAATCAAATGAATATGTCATGGGAATCCAAAGTGTAAGTGCTTCAGCAACTTATTTACTTCTTGCTTTTGAAATAAAAGGGTTAGCAGCTTGTTGGTATTGCGCCCCATTATTTGCTAAAGAAGTTATTAGAGATACATTGAATTTGCCTAGTACTTTTATTCCAATGGCATTTTTTACTGTGGGGTATTCCATGAAAGAATCACCAAAGCCAAGCCGTAAGGGTTTGGCAGATATCATTTTTGAAATAAAAAACATGATTTGTGATTAAAAATGGACGATGATTACTATTTAATACTTGCTGGAGGGGTAGGTGCTGCAAAATTCATCGAAGGCTTAGCTAATGTAATTAATCCCGCTTTGCTAAAGATTGTCGTTAATACTGCTGATGATATAGAATTATTTGGTTTAAAGATTTGTCCCGATATAGATATAATTACTTATACTTTAGCTAACATTGTAGATACAAAAAAGGGTTGGGGGATTCAAGATGAAACTTTCAATTGCTTAAACTTTCTAAAAAATTATTACGATTTTGGATGGTTCAATCTGGGGGATAAAGATTTGGCAACCCATATTCTTCGAACCGATTTATTCAAGCAAGGTTATAATAAAACAGAAATAACTTCAATTATTTGTGAAAAGTTGGGAGTTAAATCTCAACTTATTCCAATGAGTAATGATGAAGTTCAGACATTCATCGTAACTAGCAAGAAAACAATGCATTTTGAGGAGTATTATATTAAGTATCAATGTGAACCAAAAGTTTTAGATGTAAAATTTCACGGAATTGATGAAGCCAAACCGCAAAAGCATATTTTAGAATATATTACTAACGCAAAAAGAGTAATCATTTGTCCATCAAACCCAATAGTGTCAGTAGGAACAATATTGAGCTTATGCGGAATAAAAGAAGCTTTAAAGAAAGTTAGACAAAAAGTAATTGCTATTAGTCCCATTATTGAGGGAGCAACGGTAAAAGGACCTGCAGATAAATTAATGAGATGCCTTGGATTGGAAGTTTCTTGTGTAGGAGTAGCGGAATATTACGAAGAAATTCTGGGCCACTTCATAATCGATAATAAGGATTGTAAACTAAAACCAGAAATAGACGAATTAGGAATTCACACTTTCTGCTATGATACAATAATGGATTCAATTAGAAAGAAAAATGAACTTGCTCAATTTGTGATTGATATTAAAATATAAGTCAAATATTATCCATACCTAAGTCGCTGTATCCTGAATTTCAATTTCTTTTTCTTCTTCTACTTCTTCTTTTTTAACATAGTCTCCTACCGAGGCTAAAATCTCCTTAATTCTTCCCTCTTGCTGAAGACGAATAATCAGATTTCTATGTTTTATTGAAGAAATAATCTTTGAAATTACAGGAAATAAGAGTATTAGCGGGGCTAATAATATGATGATTACTTCTGGGGAAAACATTGCTACGCTATCCACGATAGCAGGAGGCAAATTAAAAACATTTTCCATAAACCATTTCGGATGAATAATAATAAAGCTAATTACTATAAGTAAACCAACCCGAAAAACAAAATTAGTAAAAGTAGATATGATAAGGCTCTTTGGTTTGGGTGCAGACGATCGAGCAGTTAGGGTATCACGAGCTTCAGAGTCTTCTTGGAACAGTCGATGTATATATCTTCCAAGTCTTCTGGTTTTTGAAGCTGCTGTTATCAGTTTTTTTTCTTCTTCTTCTAATTTCCTCTTTTCTATCATTTCCTTAACATAGGAAAACTTTTCTCCTGTTTTTGCGAAAAATTTACCTATTGTTGCTTTTTCTTCGATTTTTAACTCTTCTCTTCTTGCTTTAGCTTCTTCTTTAATTTTATCTACATTTGCGGTTATATAATGAGATTCACTCTCTAATATAT
>JAEOTW010000125.1 GCA_016839655.1 Promethearchaeota archaeon
GAGTGGGGTGATCTATGGAATCTTGAAGATCTTTCGATTTTTAGTAGAGATCAACAATTAAATCCCGATGATATTAATAGTGGTGGTAGAGCAATTGAAGGATTCTGCCGTCCACATTTTATTCATTGTCCTGGTATACCATTAAAAATGGAGTTTAATTATAAAGATAAGAGTTTTAAATTCGAATTTGATGCTGATTCTTCAATAGGAGCGCCCACAATTATTTATGTACCTCATATTCAATATCCTAAGGGGTATCAAATTAAAGTTTCTGAAGGAGACATTGAAAAGAAAGATGCTGAACAATTAGTTTTTATAAGAACTAAGAATGATGGAGGTCATACTATTAATATTACTAAAACTCTCTAAAATCCTTTTTTTAATTTGAATTCTATATAAATTTAAATAAAAAGCATAAATAATTCAAGATATCATAAAATTATAATATAAAATTTGAAAAAAACTCATTAATTTTAGAATAAAATCTTTAAAGAAGGGTTCTAATGGACAGTAAGGTTATTACTTTTGGAGAAATAATGTTAAGACTCTCCCCCAGTAATTTTAAACGTTTTATCCAAACTCGCTCGTTTGACTTAATATATGGGGGTGGGGAAGCTAATGTTGCGGTTTCATTAGCTAATTATGGAATTCCTGTTGATTATATAACGAAATTACCAAATAATGAAATTGGTAACGCTTGCATTCAATTTCTAAGACAATTCGGTGTAAATACAAATAATATCGTGAGAGGAGGGAACAGAATAGGAATATATTTTCTCGAGATGGGATCCTCTGTTCGTCCAAGTAAAGTTATTTATGATAGAGCACATTCAGCTATATCTGAAGCTAATCCTGAAGATTTTAATTGGAATAAAATTTTAGATGGTGCTTCTTGGTTTCATTGGACAGGTATTACACCCGCAATTTCACAGAATTTGGCAGAAATTTGTCTTGAAGCTGTGCGAGTCGCAAAAAAAAGAAAAATTACAATATCCTGTGACTTAAATTATCGTAGTCAACTGTGGAAATATGGAAAAACCCCAAATGAAGTAATACCTGAATTACTAAAATACTCCGATATTGCAATTGGTAATGAAGAGGACGCTGACAAAGTTCTGAGTATTAAGGCTCCGGATACAGATGTGACTTCGGGAAAACTTAATGCTGAGAATTATAAATATGTAGTTGAAGAAATATTTAAACAATATCCAAACCTAAAAAAAGTTGCAATTACCTTAAGAGGGTCAATTTCTGCTAGCTATAATACGTGGTCAGCGGTTCTTTATGACGGAACTAATATGTATATTGGTCCTCAATATGAAATCAACCCAATCGTGGATAGAGTGGGCGGAGGAGACTCTTTTATGGGAGGATTAATCTATGGTCTAATCACATATAAAGATAATCTGCAAAATGCCCTAAATTTTGCTGTAGCTGCTTCTTGTCTAAAACACACGATATTAGGCGATTTTAATTTAGTTTCTATTGATGAAGTTCTTAAATTAATGGGTGGAGATACTTCTGGAAGAGTATCAAGATAATTTACATAAGAGGCTAATAATATAATGAAAGATTATAAAAAAATAATTATAACTGCTACTACAGCAAATTCATGGATTTATCCCGAAGTTAAGAATTGGGCTCAAACGACTGATGAATTAATTGATGATGTAGTAGAGTGTTATGAAGCTGGTGCTGCAGTCGCACATGTTCATCTTCCCCGTGGAAAAGAAGTCGAGACTGTTAAAAAAATAAGAGACAGGTGTGATATAATTATTCAAGCTGGTATGTCAAGTGAATCAATCCCAAAAAGAGAGGGTGACTTTAAAGCAAAACCAGAAATGATGTCAGTTATGTTAACTCATCATGCAGAGCATTTTACTCAATTGAAAGTTGATATTTTACATCCTTTAACTGAATTAGAGGAGTACTGTATAAAATGTAGGGAATATAATATTAAATCAGAGTGGGAAGTCTGGCATCAAGGGTCATATTGGAATCTGAATTATTTAATTGATAATGCTTTATTAGATTGGTCAAAACCTCACATTCTAACATTATTCTTTAATTGGCCAGGTGGAACATGGTCATCTTCAAGTTATGATGAATATATTCATAGAAGAAAGTATATTCCTCCTAATTGTGTTCATACAGTTAGCGTAATGGGTGAAGAACAGATGAAGTTATTAGTTTTTGTTCTAACTCATGGTGGAAATATAAGGGTTGGCACAGAAGATTACCCGTTTTTTAAAAAAGGAATACCCGCGAAAAATAATGCTGAACTTGTAAAACTTTATGTTGATATTTGTAGTCATGTTGGTCGTGATGTTGCTGATCCCTCCGAGGCAAGAAGGATATTGGGATTAAAATAATAAAATTGTAATTTTCTTTCCAATTTAGTAAATTGTAACTAATTTTTTTTTTGAAATCTAAGCCGTTTTAAGAAAAAGTTGATAAGCTTTATATAGATTTAATACAAAGGTTTTATCAACAATTATTCTTCTTATTTTAAAAAGAAACTAAAATAAGTGTTGAGAAAAAATGGACGGTTCTTTTTATTTGTTAGGTGTTTTTTTAGCTATATTATCTGGAAGTATAAATAATATAGGTTTAGTATTCCAAAAAAAAGTAGTTAATGAAGTAGCCGCTGATGCAAAATTCTTTAGAAGTTTAGTGAAAAAACCTCTTTGGGTAACAGGATTATTAATGGAACTGTTAATAGGCTCAGTTTTTTTTATGATTGCTCAAGTTTATATTGGTCCCGCATTAATTCCAGGTTTGATGGCATTCGGTTTAATTTTCCTCGCTATTGGGTCGGTTAAAATTGTTGGTGAGACTTTAAAAAAGGAAGAAATAATAGGAATTATTTTAATGATTTTAGCGATCTTTCTCTTAGGTCTTTCTGAATTGAGTATAGATATAACTGGCATAAACATATTAGCTATTGATCTTGTAGTTAACATGACTATATTTACGATTGTTTTATTTGTAGGTTCAATCATATGTGAGATTTTACAAAGAAAAACTGAAAAATTTAAAGGCATGTTATTAGCCATATCCTCAGGATTCCAATTTTCTCTTACTAATTTTTGGATCGCACCTTTAATGGCTGTAATCGCTCATGTATTTGGAGGAAATGCCACTTTAGGAGAACTTTTCTTATTTATAGCTTGTGCTGTTATTTTGATTACAGCTAGTATTATAGGAATAATGAAAATTCAACAATCATTTCAAGTAGGTAACGCTAGTCGAATGATTCCTATTCAGCAAGTACCTATGCAAATTACACCAGTAATAGCATACTTTTTTGTTTTTATGCTCATGGCCCCTACAATCTTTTCTATCATATATGTGATTGGTGGTGTTGTTTTAATAGTGTTTAGTTCATTTTTATTAGCGAAAAGACAAGCACAATTAGAAGCTATAAAATAAGGTTAGACAAATGGCAAAAATAATTTTCTTTCAACCACATCCAGATGACTTAGAACTTAACTGTGGTCATATTATTCATTACCTTGCAACAAAAAGTAAAAATAAGCACATCATTAAGATAGCTTCAACCACAAAAGGAGAA
>JAEOTW010000018.1 GCA_016839655.1 Promethearchaeota archaeon
AATAAATCGATGGAAAGTACAATTTCATATTTGATTGAAGATTTATTGATAAATTTGAGCATAAATATATTTGTTGGATTGAAAAGATTTATTATTTGGGGCTACTGATATGAAATTTTTCCTGTTGACAATTGATATTAATTAGAATGCTTATTATGACCTTAATAATTCTTCAACCTCTTGAATATTAAATTTAGCTTCTTTCACATATTCATCGATTAATTCAATGCCGACATATTGTCTGCCTAACAACGTTGCAGCTATCGCAGTTGTTCCAACCCCTAGAAAAGGGTCCAATACAATACCATTATCTAAAGTAAATAATTTTATAAACCAAGTCGGTAATTCTATAGGAAAAACTGCACTGTGATAACGATTCTTACATTCTGTAGCTAAATGTATAACGTTTGTGGTTTCTATATAATGCTCATTTTCAAAAACAACAACATTATGAGGATAAACTGTTTTTCTATCTAACCAATTTGAAACCTTCCGACTGAACTTACTATTTGTACCTGAAATATTTCGGATGAAATCTTTCTCAGACATAGATTTAAATCTTTGCTTTGCCCAATCTCCAATCGGTACTCTTACAGCATCTTGATACATTTTAAAGTTACTTTGTTTTGTAAAATGTAGACATCTTTCCCAAGAGTCTCGAAATCTATTAGGCCATTTTCCAGGATATGAATTTTTCTTATACCAGCAATATTCTTCTACCCATAACCAACCTTGTTTTTTTAAGGCTAAAATAAGTTCAAGTACATATGTTTGCCGCTCCCCCTTTTTAACATTCTCTTTGATATTTAATACGAAAGAACCAAATGGATTTAATATTCGATATAATTGCGATGATATAGACAAAAACCAATGCACATATTTATCAGGTGGAATACCACCGTAAGTATTATATCTTCTATCAGCGTAGGGGGGAGAAGTAAAAACTAAATCGACACTACTATCTGGAAATATGGTATTATCAGATAGGTATGGTAAACAATCCCCGCAATATATATTATTGGTTTGTTTATTTTCCATTTTATAATTCACTGTAGTATATGAAATATTTTTGATTCAGTAATTTTTTATTCAGATTGTTAATTTGCCTTAAATATAAAACTGACGATCTCTTCAGATTTAAGCCATTTATCGCCTTTTATATAAACATCTAAATATGGATTCTTTATTACTTTGAGTCTCTTAAAATCAAAATCATCTTTATGTATAACTGGCAAAAGGTATAGATAATAATTCTCATTAAATAATTTTGCTTTCTCAATTTCATTTTTTGTCCAATCAAACTTGTAATCATGGCGAGAAACTGCTTTTACCTCAATATATCTTGGAACAGGATTACCAAATTTATCTAATTTTCTTTCAAAACTTTTTACGTCATAGCCTGCCATTACATTTTTGATTGCAGTATGTTCGATCTTATTTACTAGAGAGGGTAACTTTGATAGATGTTCCTTTTCATATTTAATAACTCTAATTTCTGCATTTTTTCCTAGTTGTGCTTTGTCTTGCATATTTGTAATAAAATCAGGCATCGAAATTGTGTGAGATTGAATTATTTTCTCAAAAGTATTGGTATAAGCATTAGATATTAAATACTTTTCCTCAGCCGTATTGAAAATAAGAAAATTTAAATCGATAAGTAAATTCCTTATACCACTGTATTTTAGCCTTTGATAATTATCTGGTTTGAATTCATATTTCTCATTAATTAACTGGAAATTAGATAAAAAATCATTAAGAAGATCTGAAAAATTATTTTTCCGTTTTACCAATACATCAATGATGATATCTTTTAAAATTTCCTCCTTGTTCATTTTCTCTTCAAAATCATTCAAATAAGCTCTGTATTGAAGCTGTAGCGTAACCTTATTTTTTTGAACACTTACCAAATTTAATGTTTTCAAAAAATATAAAATATCTACAAAATGCGATGCACGATTTTGATATTTACTTTTTATATAGTCTAATTCAATTATTGATGAACTGGTTAAAAGTTCCATCATGGTTATTATTTTCTGAACAGAGATATTTATAAAATTAAAAGTCATAATTACCTAAAAAGTCGATCATATGCTAAAGTTTCATCATCAACTTCAAACATATTTAATGAATAAATTGAATATTTTTTGTCAATAATTTCATACATTTTTTTTGACTTTGCATCTAAGTTATATTTTATATCCTGATCAATTGTATTTTTATATTGCAAAAAGTAATAATTTGCTTGTTTAAATTCAGATCCGCCTACTCTATGGATTCGATCTAGTGATTGTAGATACTGAGCACAATTATATGAAAGATCATAATATATTGCATTGTAGCATGTTTTATGAAGAGATATAGACTCTGCACAAGCAGCAGGATTTACAACTAATATGTCAAGACCACTTTTAGGATCAACAAATTCTTTACGAATGCTTTCACGTGATTCTTCCTCTTCAATTGAGGTTTGTTCGGTTGGAGTTTTACCATAAATTAATTTACAATAATAACCTTTATTTTTTAGATGCTTTACAATTAACTCTAGTGTACCAATGAAATGAGACCAGATTACAATTTTTAAATTTTGTTTTTGTAATCTTTCTATAAATTTTAAAAGATATTCAAGCTTTGCTGGTAATTCCAATTTGTCATAACTGTATATGATGTTGCTTAAATCTGTTTCATCCTTTATTAAATTTTCTGCATAATCTTCAACAGCCGAAGATAGCAAACTAATGTAAGATACACTTTGTCTCAATCTAATAATTCTACCCCGTTTCAATTTATATATTAAATCTATATTTTTTAAATAATCTTCTTGTGAATACATCCTAATTTTCTTCTCGATAGCATAATAAATTATATTTTCGTATTTATTCATGGATAACATTATTGGAGGGTGAAAAACTGGGGGCTTTAAACCTAGATCAGACTTTCTAACCCTATAAAATAATGGACCTATTAAGTTTTCTAAAGTTTTTTGAATTAATCTTGATTCATTTTTCTCTTCTAGTAACTTAATATTTATTTTCGTTTCTTCATCTAATGGACTATTATTTGGCCATAAAAAATCAAACATGTTAAAAATGTCAGTATAACTCTTAGGTAATGGGGTTCCAGATAAAACACACCTATATTTAGAGTATTCTGAAATATGTAGCACTGCGTTTGCCCAAGAACCATCGAGCTGCTTGATATAATGTGCTTCATCAATTACTAAAAAAACATCGATCCCAACTTGGCTAAAAAAATTAATCACATCATCCTGGTCATTAAGCAATGTCTGGTAAGTAGTAAGATATAGTTCTGCTTTACTTTTTTTTGTACTAAAATATTCGGATTTACGTAAACTTATTCCGCCTCCAGCTAAAATCCTTGAATCTGCTTTATGGCCGAAAGTTAATTCAAATTCTGTTCTCCATGGACTAAAGCAAGAAGGAGGACCAACTACAAATAATACATTTACTTTACCTTCAAATCTTAATTTTTCATAAACCGTTAATACAACTGAGGTTTTTCCACTTCCAGGTACAGAAAAATTCGCACCATTTCTTATTAAGAAGAGGTGGTATCCGGCTTTTAACTGATGTTCTTTTAGTTTTCTTGGAATATTATTGATTATAAATGTTTTAAATTCATTGTATTTTTCAAAGTCAACTATTCCATCTTTAAATTCTTTTCCATAAGCCTTTATTCTTAGGAAGGAGTCAATTGACTGCTTATACTGTAGCAGAAATTCATTAGCTGTTGGGGATAAATTGTAGGAAATTTCTTCTTTATTTAGATAATTAATAAGTTTGGGGAGTAATATTTCAATCCTTTTAGTTGTGGATTTGTATTTACCATCAATCGCATCTTTTTTAAATTCCCAAAAATTAAGCTGGCTAATTTGATTAGACTTAAAGTTAGTACCATCAATCACTAATAAATCTTTAATTATATCAATTAACATTTTTCTTAAATGATCAGCATCTTAATTTGACAACCCTTTTTTATAATGATAAAATTCATTTTCTATTTCATTTGCACGAACTTTAATTAGGCCAGCAAGTTTCAATGCTTTCGGTACGTCAGTAATTTTTACAACCGATGGATCCATATTCTGGTGATTAAGAAGTTTTAATGCATCTTCCAATAGTTTTATTGGTGTTTCTAATTCCTTTTTGTACTCAAAAATGTGTTTAGCCTTCTTTATTTGGTTTATGATCTCAGAAGCATGTTTTTTACCCCAAATTTTATCTTTTATACGTTCATCAAATTCTTTTCCGTTTTCATCAAAACTTTCTTCTTTAGGTAATTCTAATTCAAGGTCTCCAAGCTTTAAAAGTTCATTTTTCGAATCATGGTCTGATAAATATTTTGGTAAATCTCTTATAACCTGATGTACTTTTCCTAATCCTGGAAGCTCCCTTTTCCTAATAATTTTATATGTAACGTCTTCTATTAAACCTACTTCATCTTCCACTATCCCTAATTTAATACGCTTTTTCTTTTCACTTAATTTTTGATATACAGAATTATAATAATCATAAAATGCTTGCCAGCGTCCTTCTGGATCACCTATGCTTGTAGAGACAGTACTATACAATCCTTCTCGACCAAGGTGACTTAGATACCGATCAATGCAATCCAAAGGTTTAAGATAATCCTCTGTAAATTTCTTAATCGCTTTATTAAACTCCTTTTTTTCCAACCCACCGTATATAGGATCATCCATTAATTGTTGCTCTAAAGACATCCCATATTCAATTTTTCTTCTCATGGACAAAGCTCTGTCAAAATTTGAGTATTCAGCTTTTGCTTCGCTTTGCAATTGATATCGATTCTCGATTTGTTCAATTTCAAGTAGGGTTGGAGGTCCACCTTCATCATCTTTTCCAGGAAGAATAACCACTTTCATATGAGTAAATTTTATATCACTTCGGTATTTTGAATCTTTTAGTAATACCTCCATTACCATTTTTCTTCTATTTCCATTAATTAGAAAACCATCAGCAGTAATAATCGCAGGGTCTCTTTGGCCATCATGTTTAATTGAACGTGTCAATTCTTCGGTTTTTTCTTTATCTTTTGCTTCTAAGAAAATTCTAATAATTACTTGGGCTTCTTTACTTTTTTCGTTTAATAAACCACAATTCTTTTCATAATTCATAACATCAGACGAGATGCGCCCATTATCTTTTCTATATCGAAGTAATTCAATAGGTATCAAATAAATATCTCTTTCAATCCCATCTTTACGCTCATTTCTAAAATCTATTACTGTTTTTGCAGGCTTTGGCCCTTTTGTTTTTTTTCTTTCAATTTCCTTCGCAAAATCTTCTATAATTTCTCTAGTTTTACATATAGTTATTTTATTCATAACAATATCTCCAATTTCTTTGCTTGCATAAAAATGTGGAACATAAATCACACATATTTTTATAAAACTATTTATAACAATTTGAGAACCTATATAACTAAAATATTTACTATTAACTAATATTACCAATAAAATTATTAATATTATTAATTATATTGGTTGATGTGTCAAGTAAGGTTTATGTAATGCAATAATTAAACGTTTCATTTTCAAGACAGTGTTATTTTAATAACTGCAGTTGCTATATATTATTAATAATTTTATTTTTAAAAACCGCACAATTAATATTCATTCACAGCTTTAAAAGCTTGATGACCTTATTATACAACAGGAAAAATTTCATATCAGTAGCCCCAAATAATAAATCTTTTCAATCCAACAAATATATTTATGCTCAAATTTATCAATAAATCTTCAATCAAATATGAAATTGTACTTTCCATCGATTTATT
>JAEOTW010000019.1 GCA_016839655.1 Promethearchaeota archaeon
ACACTTTTTCAGAATTACATTTAATACAATTGACCTTTCTATCTTTTGATGCATTTTTATCTTCCCATTCATGATTACAATTTAAACATCCATATCCAACAAAACTTATTCGAAAATCAACATTACCTCCAAAAATTTTAATCAATTTTCCCTCAATTAAAGCTAAGGTATTTTTCCGATGGGCACCTTCAAGAATTCTAGAAAATGTAGGTTGGCTAATTCCCATTTTTTCAGCTGCTGCTTTCTGATTTAAACCAATGTAATGTTTAAGGCGCATAGCTTCAAATTCTGCTACAGTTAAAGTAATTAAATCTTCGGTAGTCGGGGGTTCAGTTGAAAAATATAAATTATTAGGAGGTTGACTAACCCATCTTCTATGTCTTCTTCGTCCTATTTCTAATCACCAATAGAATAATTAATACTAGATTTTTGGAATTTTGTTGGACAACGAGTATTACTATATCCAATTTATTCGTTTCTTGTTATTATATATATAAAACAAATATAAATCTTTTAATTCTGATTATCAAAATTTCTTTGATATTCTCAATTGACATGTGAGTTTTTATGACTCATGCTTTAAATTTATTTGATCTCAGTATATTGAATAATTATTCATTAAATTTAAATTTTATAAAATCTTCTTAATGATTAGGAAATAGTAAAAGTTTAAGTTGAGTTAAAAGTGAAAATTGCAATTAGTTCAGATTCAGGAAATGTATCCGCACATTTTGGTCGAGCCCCAAATTTTACTCTCGTAACCATTGAAGACAATAAATTAATTGAAAAAAAAGTACTCCAAAATCCGGGGCATACTATCGGAAGTATACCCAAATTTATTAGCGACCAGGGAGCAAAATGCATGATTACCGGAGGTATGGGGCGCAGAGCCCAGGATTTCTTTAGCCAGTATGGGGTTGAAATTATAATGGGGGTTACTGGAAAAATAGAAGATGTTATTGAAAAGATATTGAATGGAACATTAGAAGGAGGAGAAAGCCTCTGTTCCCCAGGGGGTGGAAAAGGTTATGGGGTTGAGAAAATTCACACTGAAGCTGATGATAACCATGAGCATCATCATTCTCACGGATAACACATTCTTTAGAATCTGAATAATTACGGAAAATAAGCATAGGTTTCTCATTTATTTTTATAAGTTCTAATTGTCTTATTCATATAAAAGATCTTCTCTTATGACTCCATTAGGTAGCATGTTATCAGGGTGATTTGTCCCATTTTCTTCCATTTGATATCTGATGCAGTTTTTATTACCTACTAAACAGTAATTCTCAACCCATTTAGAATCGAGTTTGCCATGATCGACGAAAAATTTAATAGGACAAACTAGATACCATTTACATACTTTATTTTCAGTGTTCAAATTTATATCTAATCCTACGTCGAATCAAAATAATAATTATAAAAAGAAAACGTTTTTATAAAAAAGTTATTTTCTAATTTGCACTTTAGGCTTAATAGGGGATGCTCCTCCCATATTGGTGATAATTGGGCAATGTGAAAAAACTTTTTTCATTAATTCATTGATTTTTTCTTCCGAAGCATCTGCCTTAATCCTAACTACAGGTTCAAGTTTATCATATCCTGCGAGTAGGTTATCATCAATACCAAAAATAGCACCAAGGTTAATATGACCACGGGAGTTGACGGTTAAACTTTCAATCTCAATGTTCATAATTTTTGCCCAGAATTTAGTAACTGCAACAATACAGGCACCTATAGATGCTAATATTACCAATAAAGGCGATGGTCCTTCATTGGTCCCATCTAAACCTGGAGGTGCATCTATTAACAATTTAAAGGGTTTTGCTCCCATCGTACATTCTACTTGCATTCCATCTGGTAACATCTCACAAGCTACATTAAAATTCTTTTCTCCATTTTTTATCTCTGCTTTGATAGCTTCATATGTTTCTTTAAAACTTGGCATTTTCTTTCCTCTCAATTTTGTAATTACTTCTAATGATGATGTTCATCTTCAGAGTGGGTAGCACAACTAGCATCATTTAAGATTTCTAATTGCCCCTCTAGAAGTAATTTAATATTTTTTTCAATGTTTCCTTCTACTCCTCGAAATACGTTAATTTCAACTTGTTGAAACCCCATAAATGGTCGCATGCCAATTCCAGTCAATATCATATCTGTAACATTTCTTTGTTTCATTTTCATAACTGGTTCCATACAACCTGAATGTCCTTGGTTCTCTATTGAAAAGGATTTTTTAATTTTTTTATCATCTGACACTTCAACGCCGACAAAGTATTTACAGTGTCCAAAATGACCAGATATATTATCTGATAATTCAGCTCCATCAGAAGGTAAACCTATAATTCTACTCATATTTCTCTCACATCTCCTAAAGACTATTAAAATTTTTTTGGTTGTTTATTATTATTTAAAGAAAGGGTTAGATAATATTTATATTTTATGAATATTTATTCATAAAAAAATTGTAAAGAAATTTAAAACTTATCTAGCAAAACTGATAAGTTTCTCTGGATAACGGGAAAAAATTCTTTTGCATTAGACGGGTAAAACATTTTTAGTTTTTTACATAATGAATCCAGCAATTCTTCTTCTGGTTTTCCTTCTAAGATCAATTTAGTTTCTTCTCCTGAAATATCTTCTAATTGATTTATATTCTTAAATGCTTTTTGATTAGCAGGGCACTTCGATTGGCATTTCATGCATCCTATTAAAGCATTATGGGCATTAGGGCCTATCCACATTGGGATTTCACCAGGAATTTCATTATATAAAGGAATACATTTTTCCACGTCAATAACAAAACCTCCGTCAGTTGAAGAGGGTATAGCACCAGTAGGACAGTTATTAAAGCAAATTTCACAGGTTTTGCATATATCCATCATTGATAATTCGCTCCAATTATCTTTCTTAAAATCGAAATCAGTAAAATATGCATATAGTGAAACAGAGCTTCCCCAATCATCTACATAACAAATATTATTTCTTCCATATTTCCCCAACCCACTTCTTACAGCTAGTAATTTCAAATGTACATGAGCAAACTCAACATTATAACCCGGTTCCTTGATAATATCACTTAAAATTAAATTTTCTAAATCTTCGTATTCTAAACCATCATCATAATAGTTTGGGGGTACTCTTATGTCATGTATTTTCCCGTTTAAATGAAAATTAACGTGACCTAATTTTGTAAAGATTGCTAAAATCACCAAGGATTTAGCTTGAGGCAATTTTTCAGGAATTTTAAACGATTTAGTTTTTAGGTAACCCCTGTAAGTTGCATTATCACTGAGATTACCTGCGAGATCTAAATTAGTAAAATCATTTTGCAACTCATTTAAATGATCGATGGAAAGGGTAGAATATTTGTACTCATAATCAGATATTTTAGTAGAAAATTTCATTTAGTTCACATTTCACATTTAAACTGGAATTCTTCTTACATGTTCTTGAAATTTTATAAAGCTTATCTTCTATGAGAGAGATTATTCAGATATTCTGAAATGACGAAAAATCTCTGTTTATTCATTTTTTTATTTTCTTTTTCTTATAAAGATCAATCTAAGGAAAATAATATATAGTTAAAGAAAGAGGAAAATTAATAACAATAGAAATAATATCAAAATATTAGAGGTGAAAATTATATATAAAAAAATACTCTTAGCCGTAGATGGTTCCTTTCATTCTAATAATGCTGTAAAAAAAGTGATCGATTTTCAAAAGATGTTGAATTGTAAGGTTTTATTAATTCATTCAATCAAAGATAATAGAACTCCGACTGACCATTATCCCAATGTAGAGGCTCTTTATTCAAGATACAGTACTCTCGATGAAGTTTATAAAGAAGCGGGAAAAATATTATTGAAAAATACAAAACAAAAGTTTAGGGCCGCACAAGATTTTGTTGAAACTCGCTTAATTGAAGATATTTCCCCTGAAGATTATATAACTAAAATTGTGGAAGAGGAAGATATTGAACTGGTCGTACTGGGAAGCAGAGGCCAACATTCAAAGATTAAAAAAGTCTTTTTAGGAACAGTTTCCACCAAGGTCGCAAAAAATGCACCTTGTGACGTTTGGATTGTTAAATAATATTGAAATATCAATAAAAATTAAGGGAAAATTCCTCTTAATTCAATTGCTTTAACGATTCTCGATATGGCAATAATGTAGGCCGCGATACGCAATGTAGTTTTTTTATCTTTTGACAGGTTATAAACTTCTCCGAACGCTTTTAAAATAATCATTTTCAACTCTTTATTAATTCGATCTAAATCCCAGAAGTAGGCATGAATATCTTGAACGTATTCAAAATATGAAACACAAACCCCTCCTGCATTGGCAAGAATATCAGGAACCACATGAATACCTCTATTAAATAGGATTTTATCCGCCTCAGGAGTAGTAGGGCCGTTTGCACCTTCTAGAACAATTTTACATTTAATTTCCTCAACATTAGTTTCTGTTATTTGATTTTCAAGGGCGGCGGGGATTAAGATGTCGCATTCAATTGTAAGCAAATCATCATTTATAATGAATCTATACCTCTCATCTTTATAGTCTTTTAAATAGTGGCCATCTCGAGTCCATTGTAATAACTTATCAATTTCTAGCCCATCTGAAGAAAAAATACCACCAGTAATATCTGATATAGCAATTACTTTGCATCCTTTTTTGTATAATAAATCAGCAATAGTACCCCCTACATTCCCAAAACCTTGAATTACAATTCTCTGAGATTTTAGGTCTAAATTCAGCTTTTCACATAAGGCTTCAAGTACAAAAAATAGTCCCATACCAGTTGCAGTTTCCCTTCCAACTGATCCCCCAATTTCTATTGGTTTGCCAGTCACAACCCCTGGAATGGCTCTTCCTTTATTCATACTGTAGGTATCCATTATCCATGCCATAATTTGAGCATTAGTATTGACATCTGGAGCAGGTATATCAATATCGGGACCAATGATGTTAATTATTTCAGAAGTATACCTCCTAGTAAGTTTTTCTAATTCAGTTCTCGATAAGAATTTGGGATCTACACAAATTCCTCCCTTTGCACCCCCTAAAGGTAGATTTAGTAGACTACATTTCCAAGTCATCCAAGTAGCTAGAGCTTTGACTTCATCAAGACAAACATTTGGAGCGAATCTAATACCCCCTTTTCCAGGACCCCGAATGGTTGAATGATGGACTCTATATCCTTCAAAGATTTCTAAATCTCCATTATCCATCTTTATTGGAATTGAAACAATTAGAGCTCGCTCTATTCTTTTAAGAAATTTCTGAATATTATGATTTAATCCCATTTTTTCTGCAACAATATCAATCTGTGTTTTTGCCATCTCAAATGGGTTGTTTTCACCTGTTGTTTCTTTCTCAACTACTTCAGAAATATCAATTTGATTTGAGCTAACGAGAACGTCTGGATAAATTAATTTTGTCTGATCTTCTTTTTTATTTTCTAACATCTTCAAATGTATTTCAGAATTTTTTTATTCTACTTTATTTAATCTGATAAATAAATGCAATTCCATTTACGTTCGACTTTTTGTGTTATCATGATATCTGTATCATTTAACTCTAACTTAGTCTTTGACTCAATAGGGCTATGTTTCAACTCTGCAGGGATCGAGTTTGTTTCACAATTCCATTGGTATTCTCTCCTGTTTCCATTAAGTAAAGAACC
>JAEOTW010000126.1 GCA_016839655.1 Promethearchaeota archaeon
AGGGTGCTTCTGATTGCTTTAACTTCTCCCATAGATTTAATCTTTTAAGTAATTCATCATGTTCAAAGGAAATTTTCATTGCTAAACGTTTCATGCTATAGGATTCTGCTATCTTCTGTGCTTGAGTCAAAAACAGTCGAGCCGATTTTATATCAAAATTTAATAAAGATAATTTAGCATGAAGTATAAACGTTTCACAAAAAACAAGATACGAATGTTGTTTCTCCGCGATAGTTAATAATTTAGCAATGTAATGATTCAATTCGGCAAAAATTTCACTACTATTATCCATACGATATTCTGTGAGAAGTATATCACAAAGATGGATATGAGCATTGATAATAAGATCAAAAAACATAGTTTTAGTTTCTAGGATTTCTTTGAATAATTCTTCAGCTTTAGCTTTATCTCGGATTCGAGGACTCTTTTTTAACATTAAGGCATTATTGTATTTGTAAAAAAATTCAATTCTATCATCTTCATCTTTTTTCTTTTTATATATATTTTCCAAGTAATGAAAATATTTTTGAGCACGCTCAAAATCTTCATGCTGAAAAGCTAATGTTATCAGACTATCAATAGGGATTTCAATATTAAAAAAACTTTGAGGAATCTGCTCTAAAAGAATTATACTCTCTTCTAAAAATTTCACGGCCAGATCATACTCACCTTTTTCACCATATAGATTCCCAATATTATTTGATATAATCGCAACGTAAAAATTTGATTTACTCTTTTTAAATAATTCTAAACACTTCATATAGTGTTGTAAACTTTTATCCAACTCTCCAATAGCTCCATAATTTATCCCAAAATGGGCTTCACACACAGCAATCCAGTGATGATTAAATTGAATTTTCTTTGCGATAGATAGTGCTTTTTTAATGTGCTCCATAGAAAGATCAAAATTAAACTTTACTCGAAGTAAGTAATCCGCCATTATAAGATTAACCCAGACAATTTCAAATGAGTTTTCAAGATCGTCTTGAGAGTCTAAGATCCATTGTATAGACTTCTCAACAAAATCAATTCTATCACTATACAATCCAGCAAATGCTTTTACCGCACTTAGACGAAGTTTTCTTTGAGTTAAAATTTCTTTAGATACATTAGAAATATGCTTTAATGCTGACTCAGTTTTTTCAAAAAGTTTGAAAGCTTCCTCAAATTTACCAGCTACGGCTAATCCAGTAATAATAAAAAATAATCCATCAAAAGATTGGAGCTTATCATTAAATTTTTGACCTTCTTGATAGATATTCTCACCTAAATTAATGAGATCTTCGCCTTTAGTAAGATAAAAGAAAATTAATCCCTTAAGAAATTGAAAATGACTTTTTTGATGAAGATTAAGCCCCTCATATTGCCTTTGATCATTTAATATTTCAAGAGCTTCATTAAACTTAGCCTCCTCAACTAACTCTTCCACTCTTGTTAAATTCTTTAGTTCTGGTTGATACATAAAATTACTTGAGTTGGACTCTAACCTTATTATAAAAGTAAGCTAATTATCATTTTAAATATAGTGTTTAAATCCAAAAAAAGACAATTTCTTTGAAATAATTATTAAGGTTTATATAGAAAAAAAAAGAAGTATAGAATGGAGGAATATTGGTTTAGTAGTAGCTTCGTCTGGAAGTAGTTTATCTAACCCAATTCCTCCTTATTCTATATTTGGATTTAAAACTAATTTTTATATTTGTTCTTTTAGTTAAAAACCAAGATTTCTGCCCACATTTCAGGATAGTGTGGGTGTCCTTCTGGTTTAACGATACCGACTTGGTTTATTTTTACATTTACAGAATCTCCCGCAGTAAACCCTAGCGCATCAACTTGCATTATCCCAGTGCCACTCCCTGTAAGATGTGAAAATGTGTGTTCGCCTATTGGATCTGTCCCAGGGGGGAGAAAAATCCCAGGCCACCATATTTGAAGAAGATTTGGAACGGGATCACCAAGCTCTCCATCATATATGATCATAGTTGCCTGGAAGAGATAATCCATTTCTCCTTCCACAAAAACAGTTAGATCGCTATTATTAGCGACAACCATCATTGCTCCTTTTACATGTAAATTTACTTTATACATCATTTGCCCATCTTTCAACTCTTTTTCAACAACAGAACCTGAAGTTATGCAGTCCGCAATGCTTTCTGGTCCCGTTGGAAACCCATAGATGAACCATCCATGGGGGAACAATATTATTCCGGATTCAGCGTCTAGCCAGGCTGCTATATTATCGTTTGTATCAGTAAAATCTGAAATTGGCCTTACTGTCGAGATTGCTAAAACAGATGTCGAAAATAAAATGAGTAAAAGGCCGATCGTTGATACTGTCGCCAAACTTGTTATTGTTTTTTTTCTGTTAATTTTGAGCACCTCTTTTTTTTAAATTTTATCACCAAACTGGTGATCAATAAAATTTTGACGCACTGTCACATTTATAATTAAGCTTCCGGTATTTCCATGGAACATCCTATATATAATGGAATAACTATACATTTGAAACTTTCATTAAAATTTCTCAACACTGCCTTTTATAGAGTAGAATAATTAATAGCTACACCCTGGTGTTTTCAAGTTTAAAAAGAAAAAAAAAAATTAATTAGAAATTTCATTACATTATGGTGTTTAGCTTCTCTGTTTGATATATGTGAGAATTCCAAGCGTTAAAAGTACAGCTTCTATAGTTATAGTAAATAAACCTTGTAATCTCCACGAAGGTAGAAAAGTGGAGTATAATGTAGAATATACGGCAATTTCAATGATTAATGTCGATAGAAGTATCCCTATAAAATAAGCGAATGTCAATTTAATTTCTTCCCATTCCTTTTTGCGAAGCATTAAAATTGCGAAAATAGCAGATATTAAATTAACGCCCCCAAACATTCTTGGAAGATAGGGGTTTGTCCAACCCGCAGGATTCAAGGCTATATCATATAGAAATGTAAGCATAATTCCAAATAGCAACCAAACAATAGTGTCAACTAAAAGTACGATTTTTGTAAGTTTTTTAATTCCAGTCATTTATTTTGATCACCTTTTTTTTCTTAAATTTCAGATTTATCATCGTTATGATGATTAATTAAAGGGTGAGTTAGAGTTATTTTTATAATTGTAGTTCCGATGCTTCCATAATAGTTCCAATCTATTATGGAAGTTCCATGAAATAGATATAAATAGAAAAAAAACTGATCTATCTTTTAGAAAAAAAAAGGAGATTTCATAAATTATGGGAAGCATAAATTATCCTCCGGAAAAGATTTACAGCCCTTCCAAATTAAAAAAGCCAAATTATGATCATATTATTCTTTGGATGTTATATAATAATGAAGAATGTAAATGGTCGGATTTCCGTCAAGAACCCATAGAAATCCCTACTGGTACTTTATCAAGACATTTAGAGAAATTAAAACGTAAGGATTTTGTAGAGAATTTTTCAAGAGGGTATTACAGAATCACATCAGAAGGAAAAAAGAAGTTCCATGAACTATCAAACACAAAAAAAAAATTGCGTAGGTTAAATTATCCAGCTGAAATCATCTTAAGAAGTGGAAGAAATTACTCTCATTGGATTTTATGGATGGTATATAATAATAATTACTGTAAAAGGTCTGAATTCCTTGAAGAACCATTATCTATTAATCAATCGTCCTTATC
>JAEOTW010000020.1 GCA_016839655.1 Promethearchaeota archaeon
AGAATTGTCAGGGGCTGCCCGATTTGTGTCAATGGAGAAGGAACTGAAGATGAGGAAGTTACAGGTTATAGGGACCTGCCAAGAGTTAGTACGAATCGTCTTAGGGGTGGTGCATGTTTAGTTATTGCCGAAGGTTTATGTCTAAAAGCACCAAAGATAATCAAACACGTTAAAAAACTAAAACTAAAAGGCTGGGATTTTTTAGATATATTTGTAAACAAAGATAAAATTGATGAAAAGAAAAATAACGGAATTCCGGAGATACTTCCTTCTACAAAATATATAGGTGAGGTAATAGCAGGAAGGCCTGTTTTTTCTCATCCTTCCAGAAAAGGTAGTTTTCGATTAAGATACGGCCGAGCTCGAACCGCGGGACTTGCATCTACTGCAATAAATCCGGCCTCAATGTTCCTGCTTGATAGTTTTATTACCGTTGGCACTCAAATTAAAACAGAGAGGCCAGGAAAGGGAACTATCGGAACTCCATGTAGTAGTATAGAAGGTCCTATTGTTCTGCTTCAAAGTGGAGATTTAATTCAGATAAATGATGTAAAAAATATTAAAAGCTCGGATATTAAAAAAATAATTGATCTTGGTGAGATTCTCATTCCATTTGGGGAATTTTTGGAAAATAATTCGCTACTTCCTGAATCAAGTTATGTTTATGAATGGTGGATTCAAGACCTTCAAAACAAATTAAATTTGCTGCCGAAAGAATATTTATTCTCTGAAGTTTCCGAATCAGATGAAAAAACTGTTAAAAAAATAAACCAGGATCTAGGTAGAGAAGTCAATCTTTTAATGCCAATTTGGGAGGACGTCTTACAAATTTCTAAGAAATATGATGTACCATTACATCCACATTACAACCTTTTCTGGCATGATATCAGTAATGATGACCTTGTTTTACTTTCAAATTATATAAAAGAATATGGAATTATTGAAGATAATTCTACTCTTAAACTTCCAAATAATGATGAAATCAAAAGAATTCTAATTGAGCTTGGCGCTTTGCATAAATATAGGGAAGGAAACCTTGTTTTTGATAGATATTCTCTTCCGATTATTCGGTGTTGTGGATTAGATGTTAAAGATAATAAAATCATCGAAACAGATAGGATAAAAAATCTGAACAATACAGAGGGTATCATTTCACTTGTTACAAAACTATCAGGTATAAAAGTTCGACCACGTGCACCTTTCCGTATAGGAACTAGGATGGGCAGACCTGAAAAAGCAGCAGCGAGAAAGATGCGACCTCCACCACATGTGTTATTTCCAATAGGAAACTTTGGTGGTAATCAGCGTTTACTAAAAAATGCTGCAAATCTTGGAAAAATAGAAGTCGAAGCTGGAACAAGATTATGTCCTAGATGTAAAAAGAAAACTCACAGACTATTTTGTGTATGTGGAGGACATACTGAGGTTGGAAATGGTAGGATTGAAACAATAGAAATCAATCTTGCTGAGGAACTTAAGCTTGCTAAAAAAAATATCAAGGAACGAACACTTCCTGATACTATCAAAGGTGTTATTGGAACTATTTCTAAAAATAAAACTCCAGAGCCTCTTGAAAAAGGAATACTTCGGGCTAAACATAATGTTCATGTTTTCAAAGATGGAACAATCAGGTTTGATATGACTGATGCTCCGCTTACTCATTTTAAACCTAAAGAAATTGGAGTTACAGTAAATAGATTAAAAGAGCTTGGTTATAACAAGGATTATCTTGGAAATAATCTCGAAAATGAAAATCAAATCTGTGAGTTGAAAGTTCAAGATGTAATAATTTCTAAAAACTGTGCAGAATTTTTTACTCAAGTTTCAAGATTCATTGATGATCTCTTAGTCAAATTATATGGGTTAAAGCGGTTTTATAATATTAAAAAATTACTAGATCTGACAGGGCATCTTACAGTAGGACTTGCGCCTCATACTTCTGCTGGATCTCTTTCAAGAATAATTGGTTTTACTGATGCTCAAGTTTGTTATGCACATCCATTTTATCATGCTGCTAAAAGAAGAAATTGTTTATCACCGGATACAAATATTCTAGCATTTAACTCTTATGAACCTATTATTGAAAGCTTAGGGAATTTTTACTCGAAAATAAATTCCGAGGAAAAAATTGTTGATGATTTTGGTACAAAATTAAAAACTGTAAGAGGTTTTAACACTTTTGCTCTAAACGAAAAAAATGGGAAAACCGAAATTAAAAGTATTAAATCAGTTATCAGATCAAATGCACCAAAACATTTACTAAAAATTAAATTAAAATCTGGAAGAAATTTTATTTCATCTCCAGCTCATAGAGCTTTAGTAATTTCTAATGGACATATAAATATCAAAAAAATTATTCAATTACAAAAAGACGATGAATTTTTAGTACCGCATAAGATAGATTTGCAAGAGGATGATATTGAAAACATAGATTTATTGTTTGAATTAATAAAGAAAGGTAGCAAATGTGAAGATATTGTTATTAGAGGTATAAAAGAAACAACAAAGATTCTTATTGAAAAACTCGGCGGATTAAAACAAACTTCAAAAACATTAAATATTAACAAAAAAACATTTTCAAATTATCTATATAGAGATAGTATTCCAATTTCAGTTATATTAAAATTACTTGAATTATGTGGTAAGGACCTAAATGCAATTCCTAAGGATTGTAAACTTGGTGTTAAAAGAGATCATACAGTAATACCCAGATTAATAAAAGTAGATGAAAAATTTATGCGTTTACTTGGATATTATATTTCTGAAGGTTATGCTAGGGCAATTAAAAAACAATGTTATCAAGTGAATTTTGCTTGTTTTGAAAAAGAAATTTGTGATGATTTAACCAAATGTATTAATGATGTTTTTGGCATTAAGCAATACAACAGCAACCGTGGAATATTTATTTGCAATAGGTTGATATATAGCTTCTTTATAGAGATATTGCAGATAGGAAATAATGCAAAGAATAAAAGGATTCCATCGAGATTTTATAGATTGCCTAAACATAAAATCAGAGCACTTTTAAGAACATATTTTTCAGGTGATGGATCAATAGAAAAAAATAGGTTACATGTAACTTGTTCATCTGTTAATAAAGATTTATTAATGGATATTGGCCTTCAATTACTTCGTTTTGGAATATTTTATAGATTAAAAGAAGAAACAAGAAAGCCAAGTGGTATAGTAAAAATTTTTTATGATAAAAAGAAGCAATCTCCCAATTTTACTTTATATTACCTTTCTATGCGTTCCTCATATGCTAGAAAATTTTTTGAAGATATTGGATTTTCTTTGAAAAGAAAACAATCACAACTTGAATCTGTTATTTTAAAAGAAAGAGCCCCAAGATTAAAAAAATATGGTGATTACATCCTTGATGGGATTAAAGAGATTACCCCAATAATATCAAATTCTAAATATCTTTATGATATTGAAGTTGAGGACTTTCATAACTTTCCAATAAGCGATTTTGTAATATCAAATAACTGTGATGGCGATGAAGATGGTTTAATGCTACTATTAGATGCATTATTGAACTTCTCTCATTCATACATTCCAGATAAGCGTGGCGGTAAAATGGATTTACCGCTAATTCTTACTACCCGTATCGATC